>JAUNCR010000055.1 GCA_030526505.1 Spirochaetales bacterium | reverse complement strand
TCCATAATATCTTCTGTAGAAAAATCATCGGGAACTGATTCCGTAGTAAAGTCTTCTGAAACTGCTTCCGTAGTGAAATCGCCGGCAGAGAAATCTTCAACTGCTGTTTCGTCAACTGCAGGTTCTTCAACCGATGCCTCGTTCATTACCGGTTCGTCAATTACCGGTGTGTCTGCAAGGGAATCAATGTCAAAATCTGCAAGGTCCTGTTCGATTTCAAAGTCTGTAGCCGCTGACTGTGTGATGAAAGAAGCGTCTACGACTGGTTCTTCAACTGGTGGGACTTCTTTTTCTTCGTTGGCTGAGGTGGTTTTCTTTACCCAAACGCCGTATTTGTCGAGTTCACTGCTGTTATCTGAAAAATCGCTCATTTATGTCCCCTGAAAATTATAAAACTTAATGGTTACGGTTAGGAAAATACTTTCCCGATTTCATTTATCGGCAAATTCTGCGAAAATCACCATATCTATTTTATTACAGATATTAAAATAAAACAATTAAATAACGGGGGGTAAATGCCGAAAATATAATCATCATGGTAAAGTTCAGGTTGTTGGTTGCCGTATTTGTAGGCACCTTGTTTTATACAATGATTTCTGTTGCTGGAGGAAGGGATGGACTTTGGGCTGCCTCTCAGATGCAGGAACAGAAACAGACTTTAAGTGCTCATACTGCTAAAATCGAAAAGACGAACGGTGAACTTTCCCTTGAAAAAATCGCCCTTGAAAAGGACCTTGATGTAATTGCTTCCTATGCAAAAAAACTGGGGTATGTTTCGGAAGGCGAAAAACTCGTCAAGCTCAGCGGCCTTGCTGCCCGTGAAGTTCACATTTTTGATCCCGGAACAGTGGAAAGGCATCATGAAGTTTCCTATATTCCTGAATGGATCTGTAAATTCATTTCTTTCCTTGTGGTCGTTCTTGTATACCTTGTGCTTTTCCTCCTTGATGTTCAGAACGGTTACATTCAGCTTCCTTCTCGCAGAAAAAGAATCAAGAGTGTAGGCGGCATACAGGTTTATGACATTCAGCAAATCTGATGAAAACATCGATAAAATAGTAGAAATCCTTAAATCCGGCGGTGTTGCCGTTGTTCCCACCGATACAGTCTATGGTTTCAGCGGTATTGTAGACCTTACCGGAAATCCGGCTTATAAAACTGACGGAAAAATAAGAAGGATTAAGGGCAGGGATGAAAATAAACCCCTTATCCAGCTTATTTCAAAGCCTGAAGAGGTTTACCTTTATTCCGCCGTAAAGATTCCTGAAAACATCATTAAATACTGGCCGGGTCCACTTACGGTGATTGTTCCTGTAAAAGAGGACAGTCCTCTTGCGGACAAGTGTCCGACTGTGGCATTCAGGTGCCCTGGTGACAAGTGGCTTAGAACTGTCATTGAAAAGTGCGGAGCACCCCTTTACAGCACAAGCGTCAATAGAAGCGGAAGTCCGGTTCTTGAAGCTTTTGATGAAATAGAGTCTGAATTCGGTAATGAAGCCGATGTGGTCGTAGACGACGGCGACAAGAAAGGATCCTTGCCTTCAACCCTGATTCTTCTTGAAGAAAATGGTTTTAAAATCCTAAGGCAAGGTGCAGTCAAGATTTAGTGGAGTTTTGTCCAAAGGGCATTTACGGTGCCTTCAGAAACCCCTGTTGCAGATTTTTTGTCTGTGACAAGGGTTTTTTTAATTCCCGTAAGGGTTTTTCCATCCAGCTTGAAATGCCACTCTATTGGACTTGCAGAAGCCGCGTTCTTTAGGGCGTCCTGCCTTGGAAGGTCAGGGTAGAAGGATGCGTTTGGCTTTCCCTTCTGCCTGATGGTAACATCAGAGCCTTCCACGGAAACGCCTATGTTCATTGTTGCGCCATTCTTGAATATTATGAATCCCCTGCCGCCCCTGAGTATAAGGATCTTGTCTGTAAGTTCTTCACCCGACCAGGTTCCTGCAAGAAGGTCCATTGCAGGATTGTGTCTTCTGGCATTTGGTCTTGGTGTTCCTTCATCCTCATCGTTTCCCCCGATTTCCGAAGCGTCCTGTCCTGGAATCACGATGTTTCCGGAAAGGTTCAGCATGAAGTTTTCAAGGGATGCCTTTGCGTCCATGAGGATTTTATAGTAGGAGTCGTATTCTTTTGTAGAACTGAAGGCTGCATCGTTCTTGAATGCGTTTAGGGTGCAGGTCCAGTTTCCGGAACTTCCTTCCTGGATTTCGGTATAGAAGGAAATGTTCTGGGATTTGTTTGCTGAATTGTAGTTTTCGTTTCTTCTGTCGATTACCGTGTAACCGTCCATGGACTGAAGCTGGGTGTAGAGGATGTCGGTGCTCATTTTGATCATGTTTGCGTCTGTAGACGACGAAACCGTAGCGTAAAAATCTACTGTTTCGGCATAAACGCATGCCAGAGATGTGAGAACATAAATTGCTGCGGCAATTAGTCTTCTGATCAAATGTTTCCTCTTGGGGCTTTTCTAGCCGTCCTGCCTGTTCCTGAATTCGCGGGCAATTTCACGCTTTACATCCCTGTCCTTGATGTCGGCGCGTTTGTCGAATTCCTTTTTACCTTTACAGAGTCCAAGCTTTACCTTTACAAGTCCGTGCTTAAGGTAGAAGTCCAGTGGAACAAGGGTGAATCCCTTTTCGTCAACTTTCCTCTGAAGCCTCTTTATTTCTTCCCTGTGCAGGAGAAGCTTCTTTTTTCTGTCAGGGTCGTGGTTGAAAACTGAAGAAAAAGCATACTCTGAAATGTGCAGGTTCTGTACCCAGACTTCACCATTTTCTATTAAAGCAAAACTGTCTACAAAGGAAATGTTTCCGGCCTTTACGGACTTTACTTCAGTTCCTTCAAGTACAATTCCACATTCATAGGTGTCTGTCACGGTGTAGTTGAATCGTGCTTTTCTGTTTGTTGCAATAATCTTTACAGCTTCTTCCATAACTATATAAATATAGCGTAATTACATGTTTTTAGCAAATATGTTGGCCTTGCACTAAGATTCCTTTTTTTCTCCTGCAAAGTCACATCTACATATAAAAATAAACGGGGTTTCTGAAGATTACAGTAATTCGATTAGAAATTTATTAAGAAACATTAATCCCTGGTGGTTCAGGGAGTAGGTTATGGAACCGTCGTCTTCTGTTTTTTCGGAAGTCAGGTTTTCAAGGGTGAACTGATTCCAGACGCCGGACTTTTTCCCAAGCCTTAGGGCCAGGTTTCCTTTCCAGGGGGAAACTGTTGAAAAAAGCTTTTCGTATCGGGCGGAATTGATTCCCCTTGTGGTCCTGAGTCCCATCATGATGAATTCAAATTCCCTTGTTTCAAGGTCTATGGTTTCCATTTCCCTTGGAGATGCCTTTTCGTCATCAAGCCTGCCGTTCCAGTAGGCCGTGTACTTTTCAATGTCCCTTGTGTTGGTCCATCTTTCGGTTTCCTTTCCGTAAATGGTTCCCGATGCTCCGGCTCCAATGCCAACATAATCTTCCTGCATCCAGTAGGTCATATTGTGCCGGCTTTCTTTTCCGGGTTTTGAAAAGTTGGATACTTCATACTGAACATATCCTTGTGATTCAAGAAGTTCCCTTCCTTTAAGCCATTGTTCGTCCGCCTCGTCAAAATCAAACTCGATTGTTCCGTCTTCAATTTTTTTATGGAGCGGAGTTCCTTCTTCTACGGTGAGGGTGTACATGGAAAGATGTTCCGGATTGTAGGAAATTATTTCCCTTAGGCTTGCAAGAAATGCTTCCTGGTTTTGGTCCGGCAAACCTGCAATTGCATCAAGGTTCAGCCTGCCTTTCCAATTTTCCTTAATGAGGGCCAGGCTTTCCTTTGCCTTGCTTGAAGTGCAGTGTCTGTTTACAGCCTTTAGCGCCCTGTCATTAAGGCTCTGGATTCCAAGGGAAAGTCTTGTTATTCCTGATTTTTGTGCGGCAAGAATTTTTTCTTTTGTAACTGATTCAGGATTCATCTCCATTGTTATTTCTGAAGTTCCTGAAGTTATGCGGGAAGAAAGTTTTTCAAGGAGATAGGAAATCTGCCCTGCAGTGAGAAGACCGGGAGTTCCGCCGCCAAGGTAAATTGTTTTCCAGCATTCGATGCCGTATTTTTGGCCGTAGAATGCCGCTTCCCTTATCAATGCCTCTACATAAGCATCCGGTATTTTTCCTGAATGAGGTTTTGAAAAAAAATCACAGTAGTCGCATTTCTGCAGGCAGAATGGAATGTGAATGTAGAGGGATGAAATCATCTTTTAGAAAAGCTTCATCTTGTTGAAAGGGAATACCTGCCAGATGAGGCGGCCTTCGATTCTTTCAGATTTTATTCCGCCGTAGACGCGGGAATCGATTCCCTCGATGCGGTTGTCTGCAAGAACAAAGTATTCGTCGTATGCAAGTGTTGTTTCCGGCAATGTTCCGGCACAGCCCATTCCGTCCCATTCTACTGGAACAGAATAGATCCTGATGTTGTATGGTTTTGTTGCAAGTTCAAATTCCGTAAGGTAGAAATTCTGTCCTGCAGGTTTTACATAGAGGACATAATCCTTCATGTAGTAGCTGTCTCCCGGAAGGGCAACGACACGGCGGATGGAATGTTTTCCTGTCATGGAATTTGTGCTTCCGAAAGGTTTGTATTTCTGCAGTGCAAAAAAGTTGATGATGAGGTTTACTGCCGATTTGTATACGGGAAGTTTTTCTTCATCAAGCGGCGAAAGGTAAACGACCTGTCCTCTTGATGGCTTTTTCAAAAATGGGCATACAAAAGAAACTCCGTCCTTTGAAATGTCCGTTTCCATTGATGAGGAATTTGTATATACGGCAAAGAGAATGAAATTTAAAAATAAGGTAAGGCAAAGGAATACTGAAACTACAAGGACTACTGCGTGCTGAATGACCCTCTGTTTCTTCTTTTTATATTCAAATGAATAGTCGGCTACATTTTGTTTCATAAAATAAAAATACCAAATTAAAGGACAATTGTAAACCAAGGCCGGAAGTGTGGTGCTGCTGCTTTCCTTTGGATTTTACCCGTAAAATTACTTTTGATGATTTTTTAGATTCCCTTGACATGTTTTCTGAAAAAATAGATAATGTGAGAACTTAAATTTAAGGAGTTCTACTCATGCCTTGTGGTAAGAAAAGAAAGCGCGCAAAGATTGCGACACATAAGCGTAAGAAGAAGCTTAGAAAAAATCGCCATAAGAGCAAGTAAGCGATCATATATTTCTTAAAGGAAATGTGTGGGTCGCTTAAGTGCGAAGGGCCTTTTTGGATGAAGACCGCGGTTACATTTCTGACTGCGGTCTTTTTTTTCTTCATTTATTTTTCTGAAAATTGGAAGCGGGAGTCTGAGATTTTGATTTTACATAACATTCATTCACCTAAAGATTTGAAAGCCTTGCCAAAAAATTCCCTTCCAGTCCTTGCTTCAGAAATCCGTTCCAAGATTATCGAAGTCGTTGGCAATAACGGCGGACACCTGGCAAGCAATCTTGGTGTCGTTGAACTTACCATTGCACTCCACAGGGTATTTAACAGTCCGGAAGATTCCATCGTATGGGATGTAAGCCATCAGTGTTATCCCCACAAACTCTTGACAGGTAGAGGTGAGGCATTTGCTTCCGTACGACTGAAAGACGGTATTTCCGGTTTTACAAAAATCCGCGAAAGCGAACACGACTATTTTGATGCAGGGCATGCATCCTCTTCAATTTCATCGGCACTTGGCCTTCTTACAGCCTGGAAGATTCAGGGTAGGAACGACAAGGTTGTTGCAGTTATCGGTGACGGTGCTTTGACAGGGGGCATGGCTTTTGAAGGCTTGAGCCATGCAGGGCAGCTTGCGGAAAATTTGATTGTTGTAGTTAATGACAACCAGATGTCCATCGACCAGAATGTGGGCAGTTTTTCAAGTTACCTTTCAAGACTTACATTTACAAGCACCTACCAGGGATTCCGCCATAAGGTGGATCATATTGTCGATTGCATTCCTTATTTCAACAGGCACCTTGGAAAATTGATTTTCAGGTTCAAGAGGGGAATCAAAGGACTCTTCCTTACCAACAATCTTTTTGTGGACCTTGGATTTGAATATGTTGGTCCTCTTGATGGACACGATATGGAAGGCATGGTCCGTGTCTTTGAAAAGGCTAAGAGGATTCCCCGTCCGGTTGTCATTCATGTGGTTACAAAAAAGGGAAAGGGCTATTCCCCTGCAGAAAACAATCCTTCTGCTTTCCATGGGGTTGGTCCCTTCAATACAAGCGACGGTAAAGTTGAAAAGTTTGACAGCATGAGTTTTACGGAATGCTTTTCAAACAAGATACTTGAACTTGGCAAAGAGAATGGAAAGATAGCTGCCGTTACTGCAGCCATGTCAAAGGGAACAGGACTTGATGCCTTCTCCAGAAAATTTCCGGAAAGGTTTTTTGATGTTGGAATTGCAGAAGAGCACGCCGTTACCTTTGCCGGCGGTTTGAGTGCAGGCGGAATGATTCCTGTGGTTGCAATCTATTCAACTTTCATCCAGCGTTCCGTTGACCAGATAATTGAAGATGTTGCCTTGCAGAACAGGCACTGCATCATAGTTCTTGACCGTGCGGGGGCCGTTCCAAATGACGGTGAAACCCATCAGGGAATATTCGACATAGCCCTTTTGCGCCCGGTTCCAAATGTTAAATTCCTTTCCCCTGCAACAAAGAGGGATATGGAATTGTGCCTTGATTACGGAGTGAACGAATGCAATGGGCCTGTGGTAATCAGATGGCCAAAGGCTTCCTGTCCTACAGAGACGGAAAGTTTTGCCGTTCCTGCCGTTGAAGGCCGTGGGGTTTTTGTATCCTGCGATGAATACGCTCCTTCCATTGTGGTTGAATATTCGGAAAGGAAAAGAAAGAAAATGCCGAAGGTGCTTTTTGTCTGTACCGGAAGCATATTCTCCGAAACCCTTACTGCCGCAAGGTCACTTCTGCTTGACGGCATTGTTGCCGACATTTATTCCCTCAGGTTCCTCAAGCCGTTTGACGAAAAGCATTTCCTTGAAGTTGCAGGAAAATATGACGGGGTTGTTGTTGTGGAAGATGCCGTTAAGATTGGCGGTGTGGCGGAATACATTGAAAGACTTTTGAATAAAAATGAATCGGGGAAGAAACAGAAGGTTAAAGTCCTTGCTTTCCCCGATCACTTTATTTCCAACGGAAACAGAAGCCAGATTCTTGAAAGTGCAGGGCTTTCTGCTGGCCATATCTGTAACGCAGCAAGAGAATGCCTCAAATGAAAGAACTTATTTTACGCGACAGAACAGTTACTACTGAAAATCCAGCCTTTGTAATGGCAATCGTAAATGCAACTCCCGACAGCTTCTATTCTGAAAGCAGGGGAAACCTGGACCGTGCCCTTAAAATGATTGACGAAGGTGCTGACCTTCTTGATATTGGAGGAGAGTCTACGAGACCGGGTTCTGCCTATGTTGACGAAGAGGAAGAACTGAGCCGAGTTGTTCCTTTGGTCAGGGAAATAAGGAAGCACAGCAGCATTCCCATTTCAATAGACACAAGAAAAAAATCCGTCATGGAAGCAGCTTTTGATGCCGGCGCAGATATTTTGAATGATGTTTCGGCCATGGAGGATGATGAAGCCATGGCTGATTTCTGTGCAAGGGCAGGCATTCCTGTAATACTCATGCATAAAAGGGGTATACCCGGAAACATGCAGAGCAACACGGAATACGGAAATGTCTTTGACGAAGTTAGTTCCTATCTTGATGCCCGTGCAGACTATGCAATTTCAAGGGGTATTAAAAAAGACAAAATCATCGTTGATCCAGGAGTCGGTTTCGGAAAAGACCTTGGGGGAAATGTTCAGCTCATAAAGAACTGCGGTAAACTTTGCGGAGGCAAATATCCGGTGCTGATGGCGCTTTCAAGGAAGACCTGCATCGGGCAGATGACTGGCAGGGAAGTTGACGAAAGGCTTTACGGAACCCTTGCAGCCGATTTGATTTCCGTCTTAAACGGCGCCTTCATGGTTCGTGTACACGATTGTGCTCCTTGCGTTGATACTTTTGCTGTGTTAAAATCTCTTCTATAACTATGAACCAGTTTGCAATTCTCCTGAAAGTATATGACGGCATAAGGCCTTTGCTTGACATTGGCATCCTGACCTTTCTTCTCTATAAAGTTTATAAAATCATCAATCAGACCAATGCTGTCCAGATCATCAAGTCTGCCATCATTGTTGTGATTGCATACGCCGTTACCTACATATTCCAGCTGAAGACCATGATGTGGATTTTCTCCGTTCTTGCACCGGGACTCGTCCTTATGTTTGCAATTGTCTTTCAGCCGGAACTTAGAAAAGTATTCCTTAAGCTTGGCCAGGGAAGATGGTTTACCATCGGTTCAAGGGCAAAGCATACTTATGTGGATTCAGTCCTCATTGCAGCTGACCTTCTTTCAAAACAGAAAAGAGGTATGCTTGTCTGCTTCATGCGCCACACAAAGGTTGATAATTTTCTTGAAACAGGCACAGTGATGAATGCAGACCTTTCATCAAATCTTCTTGTAACAATTTTTGGACACAATACTCCGTTGCATGACGGTGCCTGCTTTATCAAGGGAAACAAGATTCTTGCTGCAGGCTGTTTTCTTCCTGTAAGCGAACAGTACGACATAAAAAAGACTTTCGGAACAAGACATAGGGCTGCCCTTGGTTTGAGTGAAGTTACTGACTGTGTAATTCTCATTGTCAGTGAAGAAACCGGAGCCTTTTCCCTGGCTTATGATTCGAAACTTCATTATGACCTTACGGCGGACCAGGTGACAAAGATTCTTGAACGGCAGCTGGACATTACTCCTGAACAGCAGATTATTGAGGATACCATCGATGAACATAAAACACTTTCTGGAAAAACTGATAGATAACTGGCCCGTAAAAGCCCTGTGCTTTGTGTTGGCCTGCGTAATATATTTCTTTCACCAGGTTTCTCTTCTTGAGACAAAAACCTTTTCCGTACCACTTGAAGTGAAGGCGGAGGGAAACATGATTCCTGTCAGCGGGCTTGAAAAGGAAAAATTCATCAAGGTTAAGGTCCGCACAAGAAGGGAACAGATCCCCCTCATTTCGGAAAAGGATTTTTCCGCCTATGTGGACATTTCTGCAAAGACAAAGGAAGGCAGCTGGACTTTCCCTGTTAGCGTCAGCATTTCTGAAAAAATGATCGAGCTGGATTTGGATCCTCTTGAAATCACCGCAACTCCTGACAACCTTAAATTTGACATCCAGAAAAAAAGTTTGAAGCAGGTTCCTGTAGTTTCAAAGGTATACGGAACTCCTGCCCACGGATACAAGGCCCTTTCGGTTCACCTTGAACCATCCCATGTCTTCCTTGTTGGCCCTCAGTTCATGCTGGATGAAATCAATGAAATCAATGTTGGTTCTGTCAGCATCGAAAATTCAGAGATTTCCGTTTCAAAGATTCTGAAAGCTGTTAATACCAATGCATACATTTCCATCCTTGACGAACCTCATATCAAGGCCCAAGTTCCTATCGTTTCCGAAGCCATGGTCAAGGAACTTACTGATGTTGAAATTAAATTCAATTCCCTTCCCGAAGAGTTTGCCGTGGCAGGTGAGGATCAGAAGATTAACCTTACGATTGAAGGCAGCGTCATTGACATTGAAAAATTCCGCATGAAAAGCCTTAGCGTTTACTCGGACCTTTCCTTCATTACGGAACCGGGTGTCTATACTGTTCCTGTAATTATTGAGCTTTCTCCGGCATATTCCCTTGCCCAGGCATCCCTTGAAGAAGTTGAAATAACAATTGTCAAAAAAGAAGAAAAAACTACCGAAAATATAAAGGTGAATACTGAAGCCGAGGACAATGGGGGATCTTTATGATCTATGGAATCGGCTGCGACATAGTAAAGGTTTCCAGGCTTGAAAAATGGGTTCAGTCTGAAGCTTCCTACATCGACCGTTTTTTCAATGAAAACGAGAGGCTTTCAGAAAGCGTTTCGTTTCAAAGAAAGTGCGAGTCCTATGCGGGTAAGTTTGCTGCCAAGGAAGCGTTTTCCAAGGCTTTGGGAACGGGGATTTCCGGATTCAGCCTTAAGGATGTCTATGTGGTGTCCGATTCAAAGGGAAAGCCTGAATTTCATGTTACGGGAAAGGCCCTTGAACTTGTTGAAGAATTGTGCGGGGAAAACAGCAGGATTCACATTTCAATAAGTCACGAAAAAGAATATGCGGTTGCCTATGCCGTAATCGAAACAGGCAACTGAAAATAGAGAGGAATGTATGGCAAAGAAAAATTTCAGCAAGGCATTTGTAATGGATGAAGGTCCAAAGAAGCCTGCCATTTCATATTGGGCGAAAGAAGAAGTCATGTGTCCTGTATGTCAGAAACCTTTCAAGCAGGAAGTGATGCATCAGGGCGGAGGAAGAACCATCGCCGGAAACCTTACTGATGAACTTCACAGAAACTATGAGCCTTCGAAAAAATTTGGTCGTGTTTATCCTCTCATCTACGAAATCGGTGTTTGTCCCAACTGTCATACAGCCTTGTTCTGGAAAGATTTCAAGGGCATTAAGGACGGGGCAACATTTGACCGCCTTGCCGCTTCGTCAGAAAAAAGAATCAGGGCGGTCGAAACCATTTTCCCTCACTACAATGTAAATGATGAGCGCACTCTTTTTGACGGTGCTGCCATGTATTACCTTGCGCTTTTGTGCTACGAAAATGTCGACATTGCCTATTCTCCAACTTTCAAAAGGGCAGAGATTGCCTTGAGGCTTGCCTGGCTTTGTCAGGACATTGAACATGTTAGCCCAGGACACAACTACGACTATATTGCGCAGGTTTTCTACAGGAAGGCACTGTTCTTCTATCAGCAGACCCTCATCAATGAAACAGGAAGAATCGAATCGATTGAATCGGTTTCTCATTTTGGTCCTGATACAGACAAGAACTATGGTTACGACGGAATCATCTATCTTTCCGGACTCCTTGAATACAAGTATGGTCAGCATGAAAACCTTCAGCTCAGGCTTAAGAAACTTGAAGACAGCAAGAAAGCCATTGCCCGCATTTTCGGTCTCGGTAAGTCAAGCAAGGCAAAGCCTGGTCCTCTCCTTGAAGTAGCCCGCGACCTTTACGACAAGCTTGCGGCCGAACTTGGATCAAACAACATCTTCGGCGACGACGATGAATAACATACTTCTGACGGTCTCTTATGATGGAACTGATTTCTGCGGCTGGCAGAGGCAGGACAAGTCTGACGGCGGTGAGCCTGTAAGGACTGTTCAGGGGGAAATTGAAGTTGCCATCGAGAAAATGCTTAAGACCCCGCTCAAGCTCTATGGCAGCGGCAGGACGGACAGCGGTGTTCACGCCGTTGGTCAGGCTGCAAACTTCGAATGCCCCTACGACGACATTGCTCCGGAAAATTACCTTCGCGCCCTGAATGGACTTCTTCCTCCAGACATAAGGATAATGAAAGTTGAAAAGAAGGACATGTCTTTCAATTCAAGGTTCAATGCCACCAGCAGGAAATACAGGTATTTCATCCAGTGCGGAAAACCCTGCTTTGCACATGAAAGCCGTTACAGATGGTTTATTCCAAGAAAACCGAATATCAATGTCCTCAACGACATGGCTTCCTGCCTTAGGGGCGAAATAGACTGCGCCACTTTTGCTGCCAGCGGAGACCAGAGCCTTTCCACCTTCCGGTATCTTGAAAATGCCTTTTTCTATTGGGAAGATGAAGAAAGGGGACTTCTTGTTTTTGAGATTCAGGCCAACGCCTTCCTTTGGAAAATGGTGCGTTCAATAACAGGTACAATAATCGAGGCGGAAAAAAAGGGCATGAGCGGAAAGGATTTTAAGGACATTCTTGAAAGCCGTGACAGAAGCCGTGCCATGAGGACAGCACCTGCAACAGGCCTTTTCCTCTGGGAAATCTTTTTTGACGGTCCTGTTCGCCACGACAGGACAAACGGTTCCGTTACATCAAATTAATCGGATCCACATCAACTTCAATGTAAACATCCTTCAGCGGTTTGTATCCCCATACAAGAACCTTTGCGGCATCCTGCAGGGGCTTTATGCTTTTGCCGCGGAGAAGGATCTGCCAGCGGTAGTTTCCCGCAACCATGTTCAATGGACATTCTGCAGGACCAAGTATTTCTACTTCCTGCGCCGCTTTCTTTGCAAGGATTTTTGCTGCGGCTTCAGCTGCTGCCTGTGAAGAATTAGGGACTGCCGAACGGAACACCAGCCTTAGCAGTCTTGTGAAAGGCGGAAATCCCATGAGCTTCCTCATTTCAATTTCCTTTTTGTAAAAGCCTTCCGTGTCGCTTCTTACTGCATAGGAAATGGCATCCCTTTCCGGATTGTAGGTCTGTACGATTACCTTTCCGTCAGGGAAAAATCTTCCCGCACGACCGGCAACCTGGGTAATCAGTGCGAAGGTTTTCTCAGAGGCACGGAAGTCCGGCAGGTGAAGTGAAGAGTCTGCAAGGACTACGCCCACCAGCTTAAGCTTTGGAAAATTGAGTCCCTTGGCAACCATCTGGGTTCCAAGAAGAATGTCCGCCTCTCCCTTTTTGAAAGTGTCGAACCTTTCCTGCAGTTCCCCCTTGTGGTGAAGGGAATCGGTGTCGGCCCTCATGACCCTTGAGTTTGGAAACTTGGACTTGATTTCGCTTTCTATGTATTCTGTGCCGAATCCCGAATAGCCTATGTCCAGGGAACCGCATTCAGGACACTGCTGCGGAGGTGTTGTACTGTAACCGCAGTAATGGCACCTGAGCCTGTTTTCGCTCTTGTGGTATGTTAGGGCAACGGAACAGTTCCTGCACTTAAGTTCAAAACCGCAGGAAGCGCATCTGAAAAAATGTGTGAATCCGCGCCTGTTCAAAAAAAGTATGGTCTGCTTGTTTTCCTTCAGTGTTGCGGAAATTTCAGAATGAAGTTTTCTTGAAATGCAGTTTTCCCCGTTTGCTTCTGCAGAAAGGTTTATGCATTCGATTTTTGGAACTGCGCCACCTGCAAGCCTTTTTGTAAGGGTGTGCTTCAAAAGCTTTTTTTCCGCCATCGAATGCCAGGCTTCCAGCGACGGTGTTGCAGATCCCATGATGAGCGGTATGTTCTGATGGGAGCACCGTAGCATTCCTATCTGCCTTGCGTGGTATCTTGGAGACGATCCGCTTTTATACGACGAGTCGTGCTCTTCGTCGATGATGACAAGCCCCAGGTCAGGCACAGGGGCAAAGATTGCGCTTCTTGCACCGATGACGACTCTTGCTTCCTTGTGGAGGATTCTCTTCCATTCCCCAAGTCTCTGGCTGGGAGTCAATTCCGAATGAAGGACAGCCGCCGTGTTTCCGAATCTTTCGCGGACAGCTTCCACAACCTGAGGGGTAAGGCCGATTTCTGGAACAAGGTAGATTACGCCTTTGCCTTCCTGCATGACCCTGTCGGCACAGGTAAGGAATACTTCCGTTTTGCCGCTTCCTGTTGTTCCGTACAGATAGTGGAATTTAGATTCTGTGTCAGGCGAAAGGATTCCTTCCACCGCAGCTTTCTGTTCCTCGCTCAGTTCCTTTTTTTCAAATCCCTTTTCATCCTGGAAGAAAGAGAATCCCGGAATGTCAGTCTCCCTTTTGCCTGAAGGAATCATGGCAAAGACACATTCGCCGATGGGTGCTATGTAGTAGTTGCTCATGAAGGAGGCGATAGAAAGGAGTTCTTTTGTAAGGAGTGGTTCCGAGTCTATGTATCGCAATGCGCTCCTGATTTTGTCGTCGCCTACGGTACAGGTTTTTGGAATGGAATCGTATACTGCGGTAACAAAGCCTGTTGTCTTCCTGTTGCCGAATTTGACTTCAACCCTGTATCCGAAAGGATCCTTTGGCATCTCTTTCTTTCCGTCATCGGCAGGCTCCCTGTAGGTGAATGCCTGGTTCAGGGGTACATTGAGGACAACATCTATGTAGCGGCTATTGCTTTCACTCATTTCTGCGTGTAGAAGACTTCCGCGTAGTCAGGTTTTTCTGCAAGGAGTTTTTCGCGGAATTTCTTAAGGTCCTGCCATGCCGGGGCTTTCAGCCTTTCGTCGCGGAGAAGTGCACTTGGGTGGTAGGTGGCCATAAGCGGAATCTTTTCGTTCCCAAACTGGAATTCGAGCCACTGACCGCGGAGGGTGTTTATGCCCGTGTTGGTTTTGAGCAGGTTCTGTACGGCTGTCCTTCCCATGGCAAGAATGAACTTAGGTTTTAAAAGATGAATCTGTGCCTGAAGGTATCCCGAACAGGCTGAAGCTTCGTCTATCATTGGCGTGCGGTTCATTGGTGGACGGCATTTAACTATGTTGGCAATGTAGCAGTTTGTTGTGCGGCTGAGGGAAATGGCTGCAAGCATCTTGTCCAGTAACTGTCCAGCCTTTCCGACGAATGGCCTTCCGCTCTTGTCTTCGTCTTCCCCCGGTCCTTCACCGATGACCATGACATAGGGGTGCTCAACGCCTTCGCCAGGAACTGTGTTTGTCCTTGTGTTAGCAAGAACGCAGTTACGACAGACTGCAATCCTTTGTGAAATTGATTCAAGGGTTATGCCGCTGCCGTTTTCCTTCTTTTCCCCTGCAGTTTTCGGCTGTGGTGCATTTTCAGCACCAGTGTTGCCTTCTGCTTTTTCAGTTGCCTGAGCAAAGGGTTCTTTCATTGCCGGTGCATCAGCTGCCTGTTCTGTCTTTGCGGGAGCAGGTTCAACGAATTCAATCACATCGTCGTCGAATGCAACCGTATCCCCCTGGAATTTCGGAGACTTGTATCCGTAAACCCAGCAGGAAGAAAGCTTAAGGAGATTGTATATGGTTTCTTTTTCTTCTGATGTCATTTGCTTTCCGTTTTCCCGTGCTTTATTGCGTGTTCCCTGATGGCTTCCTCATAGCATTCCACCAGAGTTGGAGTCAGGCTTGAAATCTTCCACTTTGAAGCCCATTCCATTGCTTCCATTGATTTTTGAGAGTGAAGCTTTTTGTCTTTCAACAGTTCAACGACACGGCCTGCGAATTCAACGGCATCATCCTTTACCATGAAGCCGCCGTTGTCCCCCTGCATCACATCAACGGTGCCCATTTCGCCTATGGCAACGACTGGGAGCCCCGAAAGCATTGCCTCTACGGTAACAAGTCCCTGGGTTTCAGTCTTGCTAGGGAAGGTGAATACATCCGCATGCTTGTAGAAGTAAATCAGGTTCGAGCCTTCTATGTAGCCCGTAAAATGAACGGACTTTTCAAGCTTAAGTTCCCTGACCTTTTCCTTAAGTTCATCAAGGGAAGGTCCGCCGCCAACCAGAAGGAGGGCTGTCTTCGGTACGGTTTTCTGAACTTCTGCCAGTACATCGAACAGGAAATCCAGATTTTTTTCCCTTACAATCCTTCCTACATAAAGAAGGATTTTCTTTCCCCTGATGGCAGGAAACTTCTTGTTGATTCTGTTTATAACAATATTGTTCTGTTTTTTGTTGAAGTCAAGTTTCGAAGAGGGAATGCCAGTCGGAATGATGTGGGCTTCCCGGTCGATGCCGTAATCCTTTACGACTTCCGCAATCCTTTTTGTAGGGGCGATGATTACATCAGACCTTTTAAGGTAGAACCTTACGAATTGCTTTCCCAGTTTCCTTGAGCTTCTCTTTGGCCAGTAGGTCATGTAGTTTGCAAAGTAGTCTTCCCACAGGGTGTGGAAAGTGAAAACTGACGGAACCCTTCTGTGACGGGCATAAATGGTCCCGAAATAGCCTGCGACGAATTCCGAATTTATGTGCACCACATCAGGCTTGAAGGCATCCATGGCTTTCTTTACGAAATGCCACTTGTCCAGCCTTCCCATTCTGTCTTCCTTTGAGAAAACAAGCCTCTGTGACGGGATCCTGATGATCTTGAAAGGCAATGATTCGTCGCTTGATTCGTCAAAAAATGAACTTCTCTGCTGTTCTTCAGTATATTCAAGGCAAACGATTGCCACTTCATGCCCAAGTTTTGTAAGTTCTTCCGCAAAGGAGTGTACGGAGACTGTAACTCCGTTGATTCTTGGGTAATAGGCATCGGTGAACATTGCTATTTTCATAGAATTATAAGTTTACTCTATGCTTGTTTTTTCTGCAACAATCATTTAAACTCAAAAAATTATGAAATCTTCAATAAAATGCATTAAAAAAATCTTGGTTATAACAATCAGTTCTCTTTTATTTTCAGTTTCACTATCTGCAAGAAGCAGGCAGGAAGTCGTTCCTGCAGGACACTGGATTTTTGATAGCCTTGCACGCATCGTTATGGACGGCGGCAGGACGGACTTTGTTTTCTATGGTCCTATGACTCTTGCGGAAATTGACTGGCACCTTAGTAAAATAGACTACGAAAGCCTTTCGGAAGACGCAGTGAAGCGTTTCGACGAAATAAAGGAATACATTGCCTATGAACCAACCATCTCCTTTGGAAACGACCTCCTAAGGATGGAAGGCGAACTTGAAATGAACCTTGAAGGCTACTACAAGAACGAAGAGGATGTGGAAAGGGTTTACGACCGCTACAGTCAGAAGCCTTTCGTAAGGTTCCCGGCAAAGATCGTCATGCAGGATTATTTTGCCATGTCCATGGATGTTACCGTGGAACAGACCAACGGCTACCAGATCAAGCACGACAACTATTCCAATGTGCCTCTTGCTCCTGATGCGGTGGACCTTAATTTCCCTCACGAATACTATTTTGCCACAGGCCACACTTTTACAGAAAAGACAGGCCTTTCCTTCGTGTTTGGAACAATGCCTTCAAACTTCAACCGTTCCCTTTCGGGAAGCGTTGCTCATAGCGAATTCTTTACTGGCGCAACAAACGCAGAGCTTTCCATCTGGTCTGGAAACTTCCGCTACAAGATGAATGTAAGCCAGTTTAATCCCGACAGGTTCATGTACACCCATGAAATCGGGATGCTTTTCGGTTCAAAACTTCAGTTTACGGCAAGGGAATCGCTCCTTGTCTATTCGCCATTCGAATTGCGCTTCATGGCGCCATGGAATGTTTACCACGGTTTTGCCGCATGGAAAGACTATGAGACTCGCCGTCAGGGCGGGGAAAGCAATACCTGCGACTATATGTGCCTCAAGCTGGATTATACTCCTGTAAGGAACGCAAGGCTATACGGTGTCTTTGCCATGGACCAGTTTCAGATGCCTAACGAAACAAGCGATCCTGATGACTGTACTCCACGCGGATTCGGATTCCAGGCCGGAACCGAAGTTTTCATCCCTTGCGGGGAAGGCTCCTTCCACATCTGGCTTGAAGGAACCTATACGGACCCATACATGTACATCAAGGCAAGCCCTGACTGGTCTCTTGTAAGGTATTACCAGGACCTTATGGGCCCAATGCAGGACGATTTCTATACCGAATGGTACGGAACCCCGTGGGGACCCGACACTGTTGGCGGTGAAATCTCCGTTGGATATGAAAATCCGGGTAAATGGTCCATTGGCCTGGACTACCTTTTCAAGGCTTGCGGCGAATACAGCGGCGACAAGGTGTTCCGCAATTTGAACTGGAACTGGAAAAACCGCGACAAGTCAAAGGAAAGCGAGGCGGTTGCAAAGAGCGATGCCTCAAAATACAGCAAATGGCCTTATCCTTCA
>JAUNCR010000158.1 GCA_030526505.1 Spirochaetales bacterium | reverse complement strand
AAGTATTTTTAGCGGTAGTTTAAGGTTATTTTTCATAAGGCAATTTGAATCAGTCCTTTCCCTTTCTATTTTTTCTTTAAGTATTTGAGTGTTGATAAATCCGAATATACGCGTCTAGAAAAATCTTTTGCACCGGTTCTAGTCAGATGATTATTGTCTTCAAAGTAATGGCTTTCATTAAAATACAAGTCTATGTAATTGAGGAATTTTACTTCGGGATATTCTTGTTTAAGCTCTTCATGGAATTTATATATGTTATAATAGGTTGTCGTACTGCCATTGTACAGCACATCAAAGGCTTCCTTTGATATCGGGGTTGTAATGATAACCGGATTTATTTCATGTACCTTGCAAAGGTCTATCATTGATGAGATGTATTTTTTGTTGTAAGTTTTTCCCACTTGAGAAGGAGGGAAAAGTATAAGCCATCCTTCAGTAATGTAAACCTTGATTTGAGTCTGTTTCTCTTCAGGAGATAGGTCATCGAATCTCTTTTCTTTTGTGTCCTGCAAAGAAATTGAGTTGTCTAAAAAATGGAGGGAAACTTCATCCTTTCTATTCTTTGGGGAAACTTTTGGACCGGTAAAAAGTTTTTTTATGTCTGCAAGCGGATGTGGAGATAAAAAAATGGCAAGGCAATTGAATGTCAGCCAGTCATGGATAGAGAAATCTTCAAAATACTTGTGTTTAAGGAAACCGTAGTATCTTAGTTTTGCATCCCTGTTGAATTCATAGTCTGGTATTCCATCCGTTTCAAATGGTGAAACTAAAATCATAAGGATACTGTCTTTTTTGAAATTGTTTATGTTTTGCCTTAACACCGCATAGTCAAAGTCCAAAGTCTGTTGTGGTATTGCAAAATTAAAACAGTTTAAGCCTTCAAATTCCCCGATGTTATAGTCGAAGGCACTGCCATGGCTGCTGCCAAGGTTTGCAACTTCAATCCCTTCTGGAATTGATTTAAATCTTTCAAGATCATATTTATTTTTCCATTCATCTGAATTCTGGTACAGAATGTTTATAATGAAGAATGGAAAAATCAGTAGGAGTACCTTAATAATGAGTTTCATTGATTTTGAAAAAATTAAAGCCATTGTTGAGTCAGCTCCCCGTTAAACTAGAACTGGAAGTAGATGAATTCCGACTTTCCGCTTGTACCAAGGAACAGAATGGCAAAAGTGACTGCATAGTAGAGCGGCCAGCGTACATACCATTTCTGTTTCTTTATAAGTTCAACTCCTTCAGCTTTCCTTGTAAGAAGGTCAACTGCAATAAGGACTGCAATAAGGCAGAATGCACCTGCAACATGCTTGAAGCCGTATCCGCTTGTACCTTCGTTCAAAAGGAAAAGGTTTCTTACGGATTCTACATGATCCCCGTGAAGGAAGTCCTTCAATGCATTTGTAACTTCAGACGGAACAGAAGAGAATTTTTTCATGATTTTAATGGCTTCTTTCATTGAGTTTGCCCTAAAGAACATCCATGCAAAGCAGGTGAGGGCAAAAGTTATGAAAGCCTGTGCATACTGCCAAGGTCTTTTTGCCCTGACTCCAGTTTTTGTAGATGCATCTTCCACAAGAACCTTTGCTTTAAGACCAATTTTAGTCCTGATCTTTGAAGTCGAGATACCAATAATTTGATATACGCCGTGGAGTGTTCCCCAGATGATGTAGGTCCAGGCTGCACCATGCCAGATTCCGCTTACAAAGAAAGTTGTAAACAGATTGAAATACCTTCTGGCAGTTCCGCAGCGGTTTCCACCCATTGGAATGTAAAGGTAATCCTTGAACCAGGTTGAAAGGGAAATGTGCCACCTTCTCCAGAATTCAGGAATTGATTTTGAGAAGTATGGACGGTTAAAGTTCCTCATCAGGTTAAATCCCAGGACTCTTGAAACACCGATGGCAATGTCAGAATAACCGCTGAAGTCGCATAGAATCTGGAAGGCAAAGAAGAATGTTGCCAAAACAAGGGCACTGCCTGTTGCTCCGTCAACGTTGTTATAGATGCCGTTTACATAAATTGCAAGTCTGTCTGCAACAACTACTTTTTTGAAATATCCCCAGGCACAAAGCTTTAGGCCTGATGTAATCCTGTCATAGTCAATCTTGTAGTCAGTTTTAAACTGGTCCAGAAGGTTCTTTGTCCTTTCGATAGGACCTGCAACCAGCTGAGGAAAGAAGGTTACGAAGAGAGCGTATGTAATGAAATTCTTTTCGGCAGAAATTTTCCCATTATATACATCGATAGAATATCCCAAAGCCTGGAATGTATAGAAGGAAATTCCAACAGGAAGAAGTACATTGAAGTTTGGAATGGTTATATCACATCCAAGAAATGTGCAGGCTGTGTGTACGGAATCTGCAAAAAAATTGTAATACTTAAAGAAAAACAGGATTGAAAGGTTAGAAACAAGGGAAAACGTTAGGATCAGTTTCTTCTTTGCCTCATGTTTTTCCATATATATTCCGGACAAATATGTTATTACAACTGAAATGAGGATGAGGGCAAGGTATGAAGGATTCCAGCAGGCATAGAAAAAAAGGCTTGCCGTAAGGAGTATTATCTGGCTTACAAGGTTCCTGTTTATTTTATGTGTGCATACAAAATACAATGTAAAAATGATTGGAAAGAATATGCAGAATTCGAGGCTGTTGAATAGCATTTAATTACTCCTGATTAATTAAACCAA
>JAUNCR010000157.1 GCA_030526505.1 Spirochaetales bacterium | reverse complement strand
ATTCAGAGGGGACAGACCCCTATGAGGTATTCATCAACCTATAATTAAAATAATAATCTGTTATACTTATTTTTCATTAAAATCCTTTAAAAGTGGAAAAATCGCATTTTGTCGGTTATAATTTCTTATTATGGAAACTTTAAACGCACAAGTTGGCAGTCCAATCCCTCTTGGAGCAACTTTTTACGGAAACGGCGTTAATTTTGCCGTATTTTCAAGGAATGCAACAAGGGTAACAATAGAATTTTACAATAATCAGGACGATACGATTCCCTGCAGCCAGTTCGTATTTGATCCAAAGGTAAACAAGACAGGTGATGTATGGCATGCCTTCATCCCTGGAATCCAGAAAGGTGCCCTTTACCTTTACAGGGTTGATGGTCCTTTTGAACCTTCTGCAGGCCACAGGTTCAATCCTAAGGCAAATCTTTTTGATCCTTATGCTAAGGCAATCACTAGCACTTCGCTTTTCTATAATCTCCCACCAAGTTACAAGCCTGTAATGGACAAGATTGACATCAGTCAGATGGAAGAGCGTCCAAATCATCTTTTCCCAAAATGTGTTGTAATCGATGACAATGAATTCAATTGGGAAGGGGACAGACCCATCAACAGGCCTTTATCTGAAAGCATCATCTATGAAGTTCACCTGAAGGGATTTACTGCGGGAAACAATGCCTGCGTGGAATTCCCTGGAACCTATGCGGGTTTTGCACAGAAGATTCCGTACCTTAAGGAACTTGGAATTACTGCAGTTGAGCTTCTGCCTATTTTTGAATTCGATGAATTTGAAAACAGCAATGTAAATCCTCGCACAGGCGAAAGAATGAAGAACTACTGGGGCTACAGCACCATCAACTTCTTCTCTCCAAAAGCTTCTTTTGCCGCAGATAAAACTCCGGGTGGATGCGTAAACGAATTCAAGAATCTTGTTAAGGAATTCCACAAGGCCGGGATAGAGGTCATCCTCGATGTTGTTTACAACCACACTGCTGAAGGGAACGAGCACGGTGTTTCATTGAACTTCCGCGGCTTTGAAAACAGCATCTACTATACCCTTGTTGAAAGCCACAAGGACTACTACATGAACTTCTCTGGTTGCGGTAACACGGTGAACTGCAATCATCCTGTAGTAAGAAACTATATTCTGGACAGTTTGCGTCACTGGGTATTGAACTATCACGTCGATGGATTCAGGTTTGACCTTGCTTCGATTTTGACTCGCGGTACAGACGGCATCATCATGAACTGGGCACCTTTGACCAACGCAATTTCGGAAGATCCGGTACTTCACAATACAAAGATCATTGCAGAACCTTGGGATGCAGGCGGAGCCTATCATCTTGGCGGTTTCCCTGGCGGAAGATGGGCAGAATGGAACGACCGTTTCCGTGACTACATCAGGCGATTCTGGCGCGGCGATGAATTCTGTTCTACGGGTGCTGCAACCAGAATCAGCGGTTCAAGCGACCTGTTTACAATCAGCGGAAGAACCCCATGCCACAGCATCAACTATGTTACCTGCCACGACGGCTTTACAATGAACGACCTTGTCAGCTACAACGGCAAGCATAATGATGAAAACGGCGAAGGAAACCGTGACGGCACCGACAGCAACTGGAGCTACAACCACGGCTATGAAGGTCCTACAATGAACCCTGTAATTGAAAGAAACAGAAACAGGGCCATGAGGAACTACATCCTTACCCTTATGGTTTCCCAGGGAACACCTATGCTCCTTGGAGGAGATGAATTCCGTCGCGGTCAGCAGGGAAACAACAATGCCTACTGCCAGGACAACGATATAAGCTGGTTTAACTGGGATGACTGCAATATTAATCGCAGTTTGGTTGAATTCACGAAAAAAGCGGTTAAACTTAGAAGAGAACACAGGATTTTCCGCAGGGAAGAATTCTTCCACGGCGACAGGGGAAATACTCCTGACATCCAGTGGTATGCACCGGACGGTAGCAATCCTGACTGGGGAAAGATTTCAAGGTTCCTGGCATTCCGCCTATCCGGCATTGCAGATGCAAAGGCAGGCGAAACCCCTGACAACGATTTCTTTGTGGCTGCAAATACAGACCGCAATGATGCTATGGTGCGTCTTCCGACAATCAAGGACGGCCGCAAGTGGTACAGGGTTGCAGATACTTCGATTGAAGACGACAGCTGCATCCTTGAAGTTGAAAATGCCGAAGAGCTTCTGGCCCAGGAACGCTACATCCTGCCTGCAAATTCGATGCTGGTGCTTGTGGCAAAATAGAGGTGAATTAGAAATTAGGACAAAAGTTACTTTTTGCTCCTGGTTTTGATAAAAAAATTAACAGAAATGAAAAAAATATGCTAATACTTGCATATTTGAAACGTTTCCATATATACTGAGGGAAATAATGCCCTCAGGGAATAAAACTTAATAACAACAAAAGTTCAATACGGAGGAAATATATGACTTTTGATGCAGAACAGTTCAAGGAAAACCTTACAGCCCGTCTTAGACGCCAGTACGGAAAGGACATCTCACAGGCTAACAAGCATGACCTTTTTGATGCTGTAAGTGCCAGTGCCCTTGAAATCATCATGCCTAACTGGATGGAAACTCGCAAAGCTTATGAAGCCAAGCCAACAAAGCAGCTTTGCTACCTCAGTGCTGAGTTCTTGATGGGACGCGCCCTTTCAAACAACCTTATCAACTCTGGAATCAT
>JAUNCR010000156.1 GCA_030526505.1 Spirochaetales bacterium | reverse complement strand
CTATTTTCAGGAATATTATAAAAAAAATTTGATACCTTTTATGGGGTCAGATCAGTGCGTATGGGCGCAGCATAGTGCTCAACCACCGCATACAGTGTAGCAACACCAGGCGAACCATTGGTCAAATGAAACTATCTTTTAATTTCCCTCATGCCAACGCCAGGGGCACCGGCACGGTTAAGAGGCCAGAACCTGAAGCAAGCCTTTCCAAGCATGCGGCTTCTGTTTACCCACTGAGGCTCAATGTTTGTGTAATAGGCAATGGACAAAGGATCAAGTTTTGAAAGGGGTTCCAGAACCTGCTCATAACGATGCCTCATGTCAAGGGAATTATAACGGTTATCCCCCATCATGAAGTAGCAGTTATCTGGAATGTAGTTGGCACTTCCATCTTCATTGTTTGCGGGAAACACAGGAAGGTTCCTCAAGTCCATTTCAAAGATGTATTCCGTAAGCATTTGAGCCTTGACAAAACATTCCTGGCGGACTGAATCATTACCCCATTCAGAGGCAGAGATTCCCTTTGATATGAGTTCTGCTGTCCTAACGACAAGGCGTCCGAATACAAGCTTTGACATTACATTAAGCTTAAAGCAGCATTCTTCGTACCTGTCGCTGAAATCCTGAACCGAAGTCCAGCTGTTGAGGAATCTTTCAAACCATTCTGCCCCACCTGCTGCAGTCATAAGGGAAATGGTTTCATTGTTAACATTGCTGAAAAGGTTGTAAACCATAAGATCCTTTTCAGAAAAGAGGGAATCAACATCAACACCATTTTTTTTCTGGACATAAAGGCAAAGGCGGCTAAAGTCCTTTGCAAGGCTCTGGCATTCAAGTTTTGCAGACACCAGGTCAAGGTTACGCCTCATAAGCTCCACTTCAAGGCATTCCGAAGCCTGCTTTTCGCTCAATGGAATCTGCTGGATCTTTGATTTTGTCCTTTGTGAAAGGGGATTCAAATCCCAGGCTGCCCATTCAGAATCCTGTTCAACAGGCTGGAATTCCTTCTGGTCCTTTGTCCTTCTGTAAAGGGTGCCGTCCAGCATGTAAATCTGCTCGCCAGGAAGCGCACAAACACGCTTTACCAGTGGATCAGCCTTAAGTTCGCCATTTTCATCCGTATTTGTCTTGAGCAGTGTAAGGGAACACATGTAGATGAACTGACTGAAGAAAGTTTTCACTTCGGATTTTCTTTCAGTACCGTAATGAGGATTGCGGAAAACAACAATGTCTCCCCTCTTGTAGTTTGTCAGGTATGGAAGCCCAAAATCAGTAAGAGGAAATTTAGGTCCGGCTAAAGTCTTGAAAACGATTACACGGTCTTTAATAAGGAATGTAGGGACCATACTTTCAGATGGAATTTCATAAAGCTGGAACAGGAAAATGTTCAGCAGGATAATTGTAAACACTGCCTGAAAAAGCGCATCAACCCACTCCAAGATTTCAACGACAACCCTTTTTGCTCCCTTTGGTTTTACAGAAGGATGAGAAGCACGGTATTCCTTCCACTGCGGATTAAGGCCATCGATCCTCTTGTCGGAAATAACATACTGAAGCCCGAAAGAAAGCAAAAGGATTGCCACCCAGACAATGGAACAGATTGCGTCAAAAAACAAAGGGAACCCTTCTTTTCCCGAACGCTGAAAAACAAAAGCCGTAATGTATACAAAAGGTTCATACTGAAAAAATCTTCTGATGACATTAATGCGTGAAATATCCTGTTTTACAATCAAGGGTTTGTATGTATAAAAGTACATAAGTACAGTAAACAAAGCGGCAACCGGAAATGCAGCCAGGGAAACATCAGCCCTAAAAGAAAGGCAAAGCAAAGTAAATAAAACTGATACAAGAAGATTAATTCTGCATACTAAAGTTAAATTTTTCATGGTATAATTGTAGCAGAAAAATTGCTGATTTACTATAAGAAGGCAAAATCAATTGTAATGCCTTTAATTCATCGATTGATAAGGATTGAAACATGGAAACATTCAACAGGTCACTGGCATTGGAAATGGTGGGAGATGAAGTGGAACTTCTTCAGGAACTGGAAAGGTCCTTTGTATATGACAAGGTTTTTGACATGAATACTCTTGAAGAACTGGAGGCAAAGAATCCACTGGAAGCAGCAGCCTATGTCCATTCATTTAAGGGAGCGGCAAGACAGATAGCCGCAGAAAAAGCTGCCTTTTCAGGCCAGAAACTGGAAGATGTCCTTAGGGGGAAAAACCAGGGCAACCTAAAGGAACTGAACGCTGAATTCAGCAGCATGCTTTCAGAGGCCATTGAAACAATAAGAAAGGATATTGAATAAGGCCCCTGAAAGTCTGACTATTTCTTTGCTGCAGTTTTCTTAGCTGCAGCCTTTTTTTCAGTTTTCTTTTCTGAAGTCTTTGCTGCAGTTTTCTTTCCAGCCTTTGGCTTTGCCGCACTTTTCTTTTCAGGAAGTGCAACTACGGTTTTGTCAGAAGCCTTTGCCTTGCTACCCTTGGACTTTGACTTTTCCTTTAGGCGCTTTTCTTCATCAGCAATCTTCTTCTTGAGCTTTTCAATTTCCGCAATGATTTCTTCTACCCCTTCAGTTTTTTTTGTAACAGAAGCAGTCTTTTTGTCGATGAGAATCGTCGAGCAGATTTTTCCAAGTTCAATGTATTTCTTTTCAAGCTTAACCTTGAATTTTGTAATGTCGATTTTTATTACTGAAACATCACCGAATTCAGAC
>JAUNCR010000054.1:5083-18158 GCA_030526505.1 Spirochaetales bacterium | reverse complement strand
CATCATCATTACAAACGGAGACTGGCTAAAGACTTTCCTTAGCAACATGCGCGCCGCCGCTACCAACGAAAATATTGAAGTTCCAGAAAATGTAAACGCAACCTTGCGCCCATACCAGAAGGCCGGTTACAGCTGGCTTGCAGGAATGTACAAGTACGGCTTTGGTGCCTGTCTTGCAGACGACATGGGTCTTGGGAAAACCCTGCAGACCCTGACTTTCATGGAATCCATCAGAAGCGGCAAAGGCGGGTCAAAGAAAAAGATCCTGTTGATAGTTCCTGCATCACTAATTGGAAACTGGCAGGCTGAATCAAAAAAATTTACACCGCTCATAACAATAAAAGTACTCCACGGAAAACCAGCTGCAAAACTTCAGGCGGAAGCCGTAAGCGACCTTCAGTTCCTTAACATTACAACCTACGGAATGGCAACAAAGATACCTGCCCTCCAGATGGTAAACTGGGACTGCATAATCTTGGACGAAGCACAGGCCATAAAAAACCCTGCCTCAAAGCAGACCCAGATAATCAAGAAGATTCCTGCAGAAAAAAAGATTGCAATGACGGGAACTCCAATTGAAAACAACCTTACAAACCTGTGGTCCATCTTTGACTTTGCAAATAAGGGGCTTCTTGGTTCATCATCTGAATTCAAGAAATTCCAGACGGAACTTAATGAAAATCCTGAAAAGAACACAAAGCTCCGCGCAATGATCGCTCCATTCTTTTTGCGCCGCCTAAAGACTGACAAGAGGATCATCTCCGACCTTCCTGAAAAAATTGAAACTACGGATTACATCACCCTCAACAAAAAGCAGAAGGCACTCTATACAAAAGCCGTAGACGACTTTACAAAGCGCCTTGAAAAAATCGGTGATGAAGAAGACCGAGATCCTGTAAAAAGAAACGGGCTTATGTTTGAAGTCCTCATCCGCCTAAAGCAGATCTGCAACCATCCTGACCAGTATCTGGGTCAAGAAGAATTTGCACCAAGTGGCAGCGGAAAATTTGAAATGATTCAGGAAATCTGCGAAACAATCTACGAAAAACGAGAAAGGGTTCTTGTGTTTACTCAGTTCAAGGAAATGATCGGGCCTCTGGAAAAGTTCCTTGAAGGCATCTTCCACGCAAAAGGCCTTACCATTGACGGAAGCACAAAAGCCACAACAAGAACTGAATATGTACAGAAGTTCAACGGGGACGAATACATTCCGTTCATGGTATTGTCACTTAAGGCAGCCGGTGTTGGACTGAACCTGGTAAAGGCAAACCATGTAATTCACTTTGACCGCTGGTGGAACCCTGCCATCGAAGCCCAGGCAACGGACAGAGCCTTCCGCATCGGTCAGAAGAAAAATGTCTTTGTACACAAGTTTGTGTGCAAGGACACCATTGAAGAAAAAATCAACGACATGCTCATTTCCAAGACACGACTTGCAAAAAGCATAATCGGCGGAATCGGCGACACTGGAGAAAACCTCCTTACAAAAATGTCTGATCATGAACTCATAGAAGCCCTCAGGATGGAATAGCCATGGCATACTACGACGACTACGATTACGACTATTACAGCAGCTTCAACAAGCCAAAATATCAGAGTGTTGCAGAACGAAAAAACAAGGCTGAAGAATATGTAAAGAAAATGGCAGACAAGGGAATCATCTTCAATCCCGTTGTAATTTCAGGAAACAAAATTGCAGAAAAATGGTGGGGCCTCATGTGGTGCAAAAACCTTGAGCGCTATTCAGACTATGCAAACCGCCTGCCACGGGGAAAAAGCTACTGCAAGAACGGCAATGTTATAGATCTGAAAATTGAAGAAGGTAAAATCCAGGCCCTTGTAATGGGAACTGCAAAAAAACCTTATGTCCTTGAAATAGACATTGACCCAATAGATCAGGTAAAAGCCGTGGACATTTCATGGCAGTGCTCAAAAAAAATCCACAATGTAGAAAGCCTTGTAAAGGGAGAATTTCCGGAGGACATGGAGGAACTGTTTTTTCAGGAAGACGGATTGTTTCCATCACCTAAAGAAATCCATTTTTTCTGCATGTGTCCGGACAGCGCCAAAATGTGCAAGCATGTAGCTTCGGTACTTTACGCAGTGGGTGCAAAACTTGATGATGACCCCCTCCTCTTTTTTAAGCTGAGGGGAATAGACATCAACAGCCTTGTAAAGAAAGCCATAGACAACAGGCTTGAAAATCTTCTTGCCAACGCAGAAAACATCACGCCACGCGTTTACGACGATGCTGACATTGAAAATCTTTTCGGGATTTAGAAGGCATTATCGAAGAATAAAAGTGATAAAAATTCTGCTAGTAACCAAGGGGACAGACCCCTATGGCAACTGGATCTAGAAGAAAACCATCACTGCAACAGTTCCTGCAACAAGCAACAAGCTAAAAAGATAACAGAGAATGTCGCGGGCCTTGTAGCCGTAGCTTTTAAGACAGCTGCCCTTCTTTCTGAATTTAAATCCACGCAAGTCAGCTGCAATTGCAAGGCTCTGGGTTTTTCGTACTGAAGAGACAAGCAAAGGTGCGCACAATGGAAGGATCAATGCAACTTTCTTGAAAGGATTTTTTGTATCAAGCTCAATTCCGCGGGAAGTCTGTGCTTCCATGATTCCGGCCATTTCAGAAGCGAAAACCGGAATAAAGCGGATTGCTGTGGTCATAGTAAAGGCATACTTGAACGGAATGTGAAGTTTTTCAACAAGAGAATTTGAAAGATCACCAAGTTTTGTAACGCTAAGCATAAGGGCCAAAGGGAGCGTTGCACAACTCAGGCGCATTACAAGGCGGAAGGCATTCATGATTCCGTTGTCAGTAATCTTTATGAACTTATATTCGTAAACAATATTTCCACTTCTGATGCAGAGAAACTGAAGAATGAAAAGGAAAATTGAAATCTTTATCAGTCCCTTGAGCAAGGTAAAGGTTCTCTTCTGGATTCCGCACATAAGGCCGATTACAACATCAAGAACAAGAAGCCCGATGAGGAAATAGGCATTGCTTGAAATGAAACAGCAGATACAGATTACAAAGGCAAAAAACAATTTTGTAACGGGATTCATTTTGTGAAAAACTGAATTGCCCGGAATATAGTCTAAAAGTCCTTTCATTTTTATTCTCCGTCAAACTGTTTTAGTCCCAGGGAATTTTCTTCCATGACTGGAACAAGTTCCTTTGGATAGCCGTCGGCAACAATTGCGCCCTTTGCAACAACTACCATGCGCTTTGCAAAGTCACGGACAAGTTCCATATCGTGGCAGACCATGATTACGGTTGTCCCTTTTTCGTTCAGTTCCTTGACCGCATTCATAAGTTCCATGCATTCCTTGTAGTCAAGGCCAGTTGTAGGTTCATCAAGAATCATAACTTCAGGATGAACTGCAATGATGGAAGCAAGGGCAAGCTGCTGTCTCTGTCCTCGGCTCAAGGCAAAAGGAGCCATGGTCGGATCAAAGCCAAAGCGGTCTACAATTTCCTTTGCGTGCTTTTCCGGTTCAGGAAGCTTAAGGGCCTTTAACCCGAATGCAATTTCATCAAGGATGGTATAGCAGCAAAGCTGTCTGTCAGGATTCTGGAAAAGGAAACCGATGTGTCGCGCAAGGATGCTGTTCTTTGTCTTTTTGCTTTCAAGACCGCAGATTTTAATGCTTCCGCTGGCAGGCTTTAGAATTCCACCGATGAGTTTGCTCAAGGTAGATTTGCCCGAACCATTTTCACCGGTCAAGGCAAGGAAGTCTCCCCTGTAAACCTTGAAGTCAATATCCTTTATAAGGTAATTCACATCATACCCAAAGGACATTTTTTCAACTTCAATTACAGGTTCTGCATCCGATGCATATTTTTCAAAGCCGGCTAAAGTTTTCTTTTCCGATTCCTTTTCGTCAGTTTTCTTTTTTGAATCAGCAACAATCTGGTCAAGGATTTTACCGACCCGTTCGTGGTTCAATCCAAGGTCGGCAAGTTCATCGCGATGGGAAAGAACTTCTTCTACAGTTCCGTGGAAAGTAAGCTGGCCTTTTTTTAGGACTGCAAGTTTTTTTGCATACTCACAAAGAAGGCGGATTTTCTGTTCTATGACGATAACCGTAAGCCCGTATTTTTCATTGAGTTCCTTAATGATACGGAAAATGTTTCGGCTTGCTGCAGGATCAAGTTCTCCTGTAGGCTCGTCAAGAACAAGGATTTTTGGGCGCAGGGCAAGAATAGCGGCAATGGCTACCTTCTGTTTTTGTCCTCCGCTCAAACTTGAAATGTCACGCTCACGCAGGAATTCTATCTGCATTTCCTTAAGTACCCACTCAAGGCGCTCATAGATTTCCTGCTTTTCAAAACCAAAGTTTTCCATACCGAAAAGAATTTCGTCTTCTACAGTCGCAGAAGTCATCTGACTGTCGATGTCCTGGAATACCGAACCGATTTCCAGGGCAAGCTGACATGGATCAGTGTCGAAAACATCCTTATCGTTTACAAGAACCTTACCGTAGTAATCTCCCTTGTAATGATGTGGAATTATTCCGTTAATGGCATAGGATAATGTTGTTTTGCCAGCACCGCTTGAACCGATGATTCCAAGGAATTCACCGTCTTCCACTTCCAGGTTTATTTTTGAAAGTGCCTTTTCCTTTGCGTCAATGTATGAAAAACTAAGGTTCTGAATCTTTATCATTTCAATGTTGCCTTAAGTGGATAGTAAAGTACCTGTACGATGATTGCGTTGAACAAAGCTGTAAACCCAACGATAGGCACGAATGCTGCAAGGGCTGCAGGATCAGATTTGATTACAACAAGAAGGAATGTTGCATAGATTCCGCCTGAAACAACTGTACTTACAAATGTAGCGATTGCAGGCATGATCTCAACCTTACCAAGCTTTGGCATTGGAACCTTTACGAGAAGGCACATAACAAGGGCACCAAAGAATTCCGAAAGGAAGTTGAGCCATGGAGTTCCAGGGAAGAACTGGCAGATGGCACCTGCAAGGATACCGATGATGATAGCTTCAAACACGCGTGGCCTGATAAGAACAATTGCCATACAGTACATGGCGATGATGAAGTTTGGCTTCATACCAAAGAAGTTTACGAAGCTTCCTACAAAGAATTTAAGGACTGCACCTGCTGCAAGAAGGATTGCAATAAGTACCAGTTCACGGATAGAAAGGCCCTTCTTTTCCTCGCCCTTCATTACTCTCTTTTCTTCATTTTCATTCTGAATTTCTTCTGACATAAATACCTCCGTAAAAAATACCGGCACAAGCCGATGTTTCTATTGATAGTAACATAATACAACAGAATTGCAACCTTGTCAAATTGTTTCTATCTGTAGAAACAGAGTAATTCATAATTCTTTTGTCATCCTGAACTTGTTTCAGGATCCGCTTATTGCTAAGCCCTAATCAGATGCTGAAATAAATTCAGCATGACACAATATTGTGCCTGCCTAATGACTAATTGAACTCCCCCCTTTATTTCCTTATAATAGAAACATTATGGAAAACATTAAGATTAAGAACACTAGACGCCTTGTAACATCGGCACTTCCTTACGTTAACAACATTCCACACCTTGGAAACCTTATACAGATGCTTTCCGCTGACGTTTATGCAAGATTCTGCAGAAGCCGCGGATATGAAACAATGTACATTTTTGGTACAGACGAATACGGAACAGCAACAGAAACCCGTGCCCTTCAGGAAAAGAAGACTCCACGCGAACTTTGCGACTTCTACTACGAAGAACACAGAAAGATCTATGACTGGTTCAAGATTGATGCAGACAAATTCGGCCGCACTTCAAACGACCAGTGTACGGAAATCACTCAGGGTCTTTACAAGGACCTTGAAAATAACGGATACATCAAGGAGCATTCCAACAAGCAGCTTTACTGCCCACAGTGTGCCCGCTACCTTGCAGACCGCTATGTAAACGGAACATGTCCAAAATGCGGTTTTGAAGATGCCCGCGGCGACCAGTGCGACGGTTGTGGTTCCCTCCTTGAACCTGTAGAACTCAAGAACCCAAGATGCTCTGTTTGCGGTGCAACACCAGAAGTACGCGACACAAAGCACCTATACATTGACCTTCCTTCAATCAGCAAGAACATTGACGACTATGTTTCAAAGACTTCAATCGACGGTAAATGGTCGGAAAACGCCATCAGAATGACAAAGGCATGGATCCGCGACGGACTCATTGAACGCGCAATTACACGCGACCTTAAGTGGGGAATTCCAGTTCCACGCGAAGGATATGACGACAAGGTGTTCTACGTTTGGTTCAACGCACCTATCGGATACATTTCAATCACAAAGCAGCTTGCAGACGACCTCATCAAGGCATCCAAGCCTGGTTTCGACTGGAAGTCTTGGTGGCTGCCAGAAGAATCAGCAGAAGCAAAGAAACCTGTAGAACTTTTCCAGTTCATCGGAAAAGACAATATTCCGTTCCACACAGTAATTTTCCCTTGTACACTCATGGGATCAGGGCGCAACTGGACAAAGCTCTTCCACATGAGCTCAACAGAATACCTCAACTACGAAAACGACAAATTCTCAAAGAGCCGTGGCGTTGGGGTATTCGGAACAGATGCAATCGAAACAGGAATTCCTGCTGATGCATGGAGATTCTACATTTTCTACAACAGACCGGAAAAGCAGGACTATCAGTTTACTTGGAAGGAATTCCGCGAGCGCCTTAACGGGGAACTCATCGGAAACCTTGGAAACCTTGTAAACAGAACACTCCTCTTCATCCAGAAATACTACGATTCAAAGATTCCAGAAGCACCAATCGACGAAGAAATCTGGACTCAGGTAAAGGAACTTGAAGAAAAGATTACAGAAAACCTTGAATGGGCAAACCTTAAGGATGCACTCCACCAGATTTTCGAAATCTCAGACATCGGTAACAAGGCATTCCAGGCTACAGAACCTTGGAAGACAAAGGATACAGATCCTGCACGTGCAGAAAAGCTTTTGCACACTCTTGCATACATGATCAAGGACCTTATGATTATGGTTCATCCATACATGCCACAGTTTGCAGAAAAGATCATGTCTTACTTTGGAAAGACAATTTCAGAACCACACTTCAACGACGAAGACTTTGGAAAGGAATCTGACGGCATCAAGCTTAACTGGAACAATCTTGGCGAAACAACAGGCCTTTCAACAGTGGGTGCAACAGAAGTATTCTTTACTCCACTCGACCAGAAAGGAATGGAAGCTTTCCGTGCAAAATTTGCAGGAAAACAGTCAGACCGTGGCAATGAAAAGAAAGCCGACAAAAAGCAGGAAAAGAAATCTAAGGCAAAGGCAGAACCAGTTGTACTTCCAAAGGAACAGATGCCTGCTCACTTCAACAGCAAGATTGAACTCCGCGTGGCAAAAATCCTCAAGGTTGAAAACAATCCTGAAAGCGACAAGCTCTATGTTGAAACCCTTGACGACGGCACAGGAACAGAAAGAATCATCCAGTCTGGACTCCGCGACTACCTTAAGCCGGAAGACCTTCTTGGAAAGAGCATCATTCTGGCATACAACCTTGCTCCAAGAAAAATGCGTGGAATCGAAAGCCACGGCATGCTTCTTGCAGCAGACTATAAGGATGCAGACGGAAAGGACTGCGTAGAACCACTCGAAGCTCCTTGGGCAGTTCCTGGAACAAAGGTAATCCTTGAGGGCGCTGATGTAAACGCAGAAAAGCCTGCTGAAATCACAGCAGACGACTTCTTTGCAGTTGAAATCAAGGCAGAAAACAACAACGTTACAATCGGCGGCGTAAACCTTACAGTTGACGGCAAGGTACTCAAGACAGTAAAAACCGTAAACGGTGACATCCACTGATGAAACGGTTTACACAAAGCAGTTTCTGGGCAGAATTCAAAAGCAACCACGGCTGGAAAAGCTGCCCGGTAACAGTGGATGGAACCAAGTACAGCGTACTTATCCGCCAGTTGAATTTGAAATTCAAGAAAATCTCAATCGCCTACATACCAATGGCTCCTGAATGCAATTCAGATTCCACTCCGGAAGAACTTGCAGAAAAACTTGGAACTCTGGCTGCCGCAATGAAAGCAGAACTTCCGGCAAACACTTTCTGCATCCGATTTGACCCTGCCATGGACTTTGAAGAAACTTCAAATCGTGATGAATATGTACAAAAATTCAGACAAACAAACGGTAGTTTCAGTGTTAAAAAGGCACTAACTGACGTTCAGCCCCCTGATACAACGGTACTTTCCCTTATTGACGGCGAAACTAACAAACGTTCAGATGATGATCTGCTTGCCGCAATGAAAAGCAAGTGGCGCTACAACATAAAGCTTGCGGCAAAAAAAAGCGTTTCCATTGAAAAATACAACTTCAACACTGAAGGTTTTGACAAAGCCTTTGAAGAATTCTACACCCTTTTTCAGCAGACTAGCCAGAGAGACGGCGTTCAGTTCCACAACAAATCCTACTATCAGAATCTTTTTGAACTTGCATCAAATTCTCAGAATGCAAAAGATGAAAAAATAAAGCTTACCCTTTACCTTGCAAAGCATGAAGAAGACTATCTTGCAGGAATCATAACTTTATTCTGTCCTGGTGAAGCCGTGTATCTTTACGGAGCCAGCGGAAACATAAAGCGCAACCTTATGCCAGCCTACCTTTTGCAGTGGACTGCAATACAGGATGCAAGGGAATACGGCTGCCCTGCCTACGATTTTTACGGCATGCCTCCAACAGATGATGAAAACCATCCTATGCACGGACTTTACCTTTTCAAGACTGGATTTGGCGGAAAGATAATCCATAGGCCAGGTAGTTTAGATGCAGTATTAAAAAAAGGCGACTACACTATCTATGCAGTCGCCGAAAAATTGCGTGCCTTCTATTACAAAGTAATCGTTAAAAAACTACACGGCCGCTAGTGGATTGCCATACCGTCATTGCGAGGAGCAAAGCGACGAAGCAATCCATGTACGCCTTTGCTTAACAGACATATGGATTGCTTCGCTTCGCTCGCAATGACAAACAGCATCATCATCGCGAGGCCGAAGACCGTAGCGATCCACACTACTTAAGCAACTCAGCAGCCTTCTTTACGTCCTGGCTCTTTTCCATTGTGCAGACAAGGACAGCATCATCAGTTTCAACGACCACAAGGTTTTCCACACCAATGAGTGCGGTCTTTTTCTTTGTATTTACATAATTGCCTTTGGCATCAATGATTGCAGTCTTATCAAGGCAGCAAACGACATTACCGGAATCATCCTTTTCGTTTATCTGATGCAATGCAGTGTACGAACCAACATCATCCCAACCTGCATCAAGTTTGATGACCTTACCCCTTTTTGTTTTTTCCATTACGGCATAGTCAATGCTGTTTCCCTTGATCTGCTCAAAAGCATCCTTGTTGATGCGTACAAAATCAGCATCCTTTTCAGCAGCTTCATAGGCCTTTTTGCTCAATGCCGCCATTTCAGGTTCAAAAGCCTCAAGTTCTTTAAGGAAAGATTCAGCCTTGAAAACAAACATGCCGCTGTTCCAGCTATAAGTGCCTTCTGCAAGATATTTCCTTGCAGTTTCCAAATCAGGTTTCTCAACAAATTTATCCAGGTCAAAAACATTACCGTCAGCACTGCTACCAGCCTTTACGTAGCCGTATCCTGTATGTGGCATGGTTGGAACAATACCAAAGGTTACAAGACTCCCCTTCATTGCTTCTTCACTAGCAGCCTTAACGGCCTTGCAGAATGCATCCTTATTCTGAATTACATGGTCGCTTGGCAAAACAACCATTACGGCATCCTTATCAGATTCAAGAGCCTGCAAAGCCCCTACTGCAATGGCAGGAGCCGTATTCCTTGCCAAAGGTTCAAGGAGAATTTTTGCCTTTCTTCCGATTTCTTCCATCTGCTGAGCAACGATAAAACGATGAGCCTGATTACAGATGATGATGGGATCTTCAACATCAAGTCCGTCCAGACGGAGCAAAGTCTGCTGAATCATTGTTTCCTTGCCAACGAGGGAAAGAAACTGCTTTGGCTTGTCTGCAACACTCATTGGCCATAATCTTGTACCGGAGCCGCCCGAAAGAATAACTGGAATAATAGTCATACTAATCTGATCCCTTAAAATTTGATTTTTCCATTATACTAAAGTTGGCCCCTAAGACACAAGTAAAAGCAACATACATGAAGATGAAAACATAACCATACAAAAGTTGACATTAAGAAATGTAAGATGATAAAATTGTAGAAAATAATAAATTCCATCAAATTATTTATTAATTATAGTTAGAGGCGAAAAAATTATGATCGATATAATTGTCTGTTGTTACAATCAAGAAAAATTCATAAAAAAGACAATGCGCATATACAGTCAAATCCTCGATGTTGGAACAAAAGTCAACCTTATAATTGCAGACGATTCATCCCCTGACAGAACTCTTGAAATAATCAAATCAATAGAAAAGCCTGATTGGGCAAATTTGAACATATTGGAAAACAACGGCAATCTTGGGTTTGTAAAAAACTACCAGAGAGCCTACAAAGAATGCAAAGGCGATTATGTATTAATTCTTGAAGGCGATGATTGGTGGCATGATCCAAACCATATGAAAAAGCACATCGATTACCTGAAAACTCATCCGGAAATCAGCATGACAATGAACAGGATAACAACATATTCCGAAGCAACGGAAGAAACAAAAACATATGACTGGGATGAAACATGGGGTGACTCCAAAGAATACAATTTGCAGGAACAGATTTTCATAAACCGTTTGGGAAACCTCTCTTCATGTTGTTTTAGAGGACAATACATCAGAGACCTTCCAGAAAAACTTTTCAACATAAGATTTGCAGACTGGCTTATGGGTATAATTATGGCTCAGTATGGGAACATTGCAATTTTAAAGGATTCCACATCCACATACAGGGTTCATCCAAAAGGACAATGGAGCGGTATGGATTATGTGGCACAGAACGAAAAGGTTCTTGAATGTGCTGAACTTTATGATAAATTTTTCGAAGGGAAATACAAAAAGGACTTTGACAATTTAAAGTCCACTGTACAACTAAACCTTGAAATATGGAACAAGCAAAAAAATGCTGCCAAGACTAATCCAAAAGCATTTGCAAAGAAGGTGCTAAAATTTTTCTGGATCAGGAAAAAGAAGGTGCTCCTCATTTTCGTTCTGCAGAAAATGCAGGAACATTGTATTGCTGATTGCAAGCCTTCTTTTCTATGCCTGGGGCGAACCAAAGTTCGCCCTTTTAATGATGGGTTCAATAATTTTCAATTATGCCATGGGTATCATTATTGCAGAAAAAAACAGTCCTAAAAGCATCCTTATTTTTTCCATATTGATAAACATAGGAATCCTCTTTGTTTTCAAATACCTGGGATTTTCATGCAAGATCATAAATGCAATAATTGGATCCCTTCATATGAAGCCTCTAAGCGTAATTAATCTTGTTTTACCAATAGGCATTTCTTTCTACACATTCCAGGAAATTTCATACCTTGTTGATGTTTACAATGACAAAAATATGGTTCAGAAAAACATGCTGAATCTAGGGCTCTACATAACCTTCTTTCCACAGTTGATTGCAGGTCCTATCGTAAGGTACCACGACATCAATACGCAGATAGAGGAAAGAAACGAAAGCATAGAAAAGTTTTCAGCCGGCATCGAAAGGTTCATCGTGGGACTTTCAAAAAAAGTGATACTTGCAAACACTTTCGCTCTGGTCTGTGATTCCATATACAATTCAAGTTTCAAGGAATATGGCACCCTTGCATCCTGGATTGCAGCAATAGCCTATTCCCTTCAGATTTACTATGATTTTTCCGGTTACTCTGACATGGCTATAGGCATTGCTAAAATGTTTGGCTTTGATCTGCTGGAAAACTTCAATTATCCTTATGCAGCGTCTTCAATAACAGATTTCTGGAAAAGATGGCACATTTCCCTTACAAATTTCTTTAGGGACTATGTATACATTCCACTTGGAGGAAACAGAAAAGGCAATCACAGGACTATCCTGAACAGATTCATTGTTTTCTTTCTTACAGGATTGTAGCACGGAGCCTCCTTCAACTTCATTTTCTGGGGTCTTGCACATGGTCTTTCAATGATTGCAGAAAGATCATCAAAGATCTTTGAATCAAAAGGCAGGCTGATAAAATTATTCCACAGGATCCTCACCTTGCTTACTGTAATTTTTCTTTGGGTCCTCTTCAGGAACGGGACTAAAGATACTGTCAAAATATGGCTCAAGATGTTTGGCCTTTATGACCTGATTTTTTCAGGTTCGGCAGCAGGAAAAACAAATCCACTTTTCATGTATTATGTGGATGCCAAATTTTTCATACTCCTTATCTTTGGAATCCTGCTTTCGTTCCCATGGTGGAAAAGGATCAATGCACAACTCATTAATCCTTCGGCCTTGAAAATTGCAAAATACATTTGCCTCATTTGTCTGCTTGCAGTTTGTTTTTCATTTCTTGCAAGCAATACATATAACCCATTCATCTACTTCAGGTTCTAGACATGAAAAAAATCGAACTATCATTCATCCTTGTTTTTGTTTGCTTTATTTCTCTTCCAATTCTTGGTTTCAGGCCAAATGAATCCGTGTCCCAGGAAGAAAACAGAAATCTTTCTTCAAAACCTACCCCTTTCAAGGAAGGTAAATTAAACGGGCATTTCTTTTCAGACACAGGGGATTACCTCCAGGACCATTTTGGAGGAAGAAGTCATTTCATCAAGCTGTCCAATTTTTTGGAAAAGGGACTGCTTCACAAAAGAAATTTCAATGAAAAAGCTGTAGAAGGAAAAGACGGCTGGTATTTTTACATAAACAAAATAGATGGAGCAAACCTTGCAGACTTTCAGAAAAAGAATCTTCTGAAACCTTACCAGCAGGAAGCTTTCAAAAACAGGGTTTCGGAAGTAACACAATGGTGTGATTCCAACGGCATAAAGTATCTTTTTGTAATTGGTCCAAACAAGCACAATGTGTAACCAGAAAAAAATCCATAAAACCGAACTGAAGGAATAACAAAAA
>JAUNCR010000054.1:0-5073 GCA_030526505.1 Spirochaetales bacterium | reverse complement strand
AATCCTTAAATGTTCCTTATGTATACTCCCTTGAAAGACTTCTTGAAAAAAAGAATGAATATGACGTGCCTTTGTATTATGAAACAGACACCCATTGGAATGCATTGGGCGCATACACTTCCTTTGAAGAGATTTTAGAAAAGCTTCAGCCTATGTTTGGAAATGCATTGCCTAAAATCGAATACGAACAGAATGTTGAATACAGCGACACTTTCGGCGACATACTACCTATGCTTGGAATCAAAGGAGAAAGAAGCACTCAGATTAAAATGACTCCAAAGAACGGACAGGAGTCGGACTATTTTGAATACATCAAAAACGACGGAATGAATGGAATCCTTACAACAGGGAAAGATCAAAATCTTCCCAAGGCTGTTATTTTCAGAGATTCTTTTTGCATAGCCTTAGTGAAATTTATTTCACCATTATTCTCATCTACAGAATACAACTGGCGCCATTTTGGTGAATCCGACAAGGAAAAATTATTAAAGAACAAACCTGACATTATAATTTTTGAATCAGTTGAAAGGCATGCAGAGTTAATCCTATCAGGTGAATAATGTCCATAGAAAGTGTTGCTGCGTCGATTGAGCGCTACGCTGCGCCCTTGCTCACCCTGCTATGGGCTTATGTCGAAATCAAGCAAAATCTACTAAATATGCGGTAGTTTCGACAGGCTCAACCACCGCATGCAAGTAACAACACAATTCCGGACATAGTCACAGAAAAACTTTACTGAATCCTGCTTTTATCAAACAGATCAGACTTCAGGAACACATCAAGGCTTTCTTTCCAATCTGGAAGAGTGATTCCAAGAGTCTTCTGAATCTTGTCCTTGCACAAAACCGAATATGCAGGTCTCTTGGCAGGCGTTGGGTATTCTTCTGTCTTGCAAGGATTTACAACACAGTCCTTGTTTGTAACCCAGCCCTTTTCAATTCCCTGCTTCTTGATTTCATTTGTAAAATCCCACCAGGTAATTTCACCAAGGTCTGTACAATGGTAAATGCCATAAGGCACATCGTTTTTATTGATGATTGTGATGATAACCTTAGCAAGGTCTCCGGCAAAAGTTGGAGTTCCCTTCTGGTCAGCAACAACTTTAACGGCTTCATGAGTATTCATGGCACGAATCATTGTGTATACAAAGTTCTTTCCAGCCCACCCGTAAAGCCAGGCTGTGCGAAGAATGTAGTATTCCGAAGTGTTTGAGGCAACAGACTTTTCTCCGTCTGCCTTGGTAACGCCATATACTCCGATAGGTGCAATGGCCATGTCTTCCGTGCGAGGTGTATCACCTGTTCCGTCAAAAACATAGTCTGTAGAAATATGGATGAACTTGGCGCCAATTTCCTTTGCAACCTTTGCAATATTGCCTGGAGCAACATCGTTCAATTTTTTTGCAAGTTCAACATTGCTTTCGGCATTGTCAACTGCAGTATAGGCAGCACAGTTAATGATCCAATTGATGCCCTTTCCGGAGGCAAAATGCCTTAAAGCATCAAGGTTTGTAATGTCTACATCAATGTCAGTTCCAACGAAATCAATCTTATTTTCTGAAAGCTGGCGGGAAATTTCCGTCCCCAGCATTCCTTTGTTACCAATCAACCAGATCATATTATTTTCCTATCCATTTGGCATTCATGTCAAAGTAGTCGCCGTTAGAACCGAAGGCAGGATGCTTTCCGTCTTTTTCCGAAAGGTTAGGTTCGCAGATATCTGGAGCAACAGACTTCCAGTCAATTCCAATGGCTGGATCGTTCCACATGAGTCCGCCTTCACCCTTTGGATCGTAGAAGTCAGTGCACTTGTATGCAAAGATTGCAGTGTCGGAAAGAACATAGAAACCATGGGCAAAGCCTTCTGGAATGTAGAACTGGTTCTGCTTTTCAGCATCAAGAACCACTCCATAATACTTTCCGAAAGTCTTGCTTCCCTTTCTTAAATCTACGGCAACATCATATACGCGACCTTCAAGGGCGCGAACAAGCTTTCCCTGTGGATGCTGGGTCTGGAAATGAAGTCCCCTGAGCACGCCCTTAGACGACTTGGACTGGTTGTCCTGCACGAACTTCATTGTAAGTCCGGCAGCAAAGAAATCCTTTTCACTGTAAGATTCAAGAAAATATCCGCGGGCATCACCAAAAATCTTTGGCTGGATTTCCCACAAACCTTCTACTTCTGTACCGTCAACGATACATTTTTTGAATTCAAATGCCATATCAATTGTCCTTTAGTTCTTTGCAATAAATTCAAGATAACGGCCGTAATCTGTCTTATAGCCCTTTGCCATTTCAATAAGGTCTTCTTTTGTAATCCAACCGTTTCTATATGCAATTTCTTCAAGGCAAGAAACATACATACCCTGGCGTTTCTGAATTGTTGCAATGAAGTTTGAAGCTTCAAGAAGACCGTCATAAGTACCTGTATCAAGCCAAGCCATACCACGACCAAGAAGTTCAACATTAAGCTGTTCACGGTTCAAATATTCATTGTTAATTGAAGTAATTTCAATTTCACCGCGAGCAGAAGGCTTAACATCAGCAGCAATCTTTGTAACTTCGTTTGTGTAGAAGTAAAGGCCTGGAACTGCATAGTTTGACTTTGGCTGTGCAGGTTTTTCTTCAATGCCAAGTACCTTACCACACTTGTCGAATTCAACAACACCATAGGCAGTTGGATCAGCAACAAGATAACCGAAGATAACACTCTTCTTCTGCTGTTCTACTGTTTCACGGGCTCTTTTGAGAGTAGCTGTAAAACTCTGTCCGTAGAAAATATTATCTCCAAGAACAAGGGCAACATCATCGTCACCGATGAATTCCTTTCCGATGATGAAAGCATCTGCCAGTCCACGAGGCTTTTCCTGAACCTTGTATTCAAAATGCATGCCAAGCCATTTACCGTCACCAAAAAGTTCTTCAAAAACAGGAAGGTCTCTAGGTGTAGAAATGATCAAAACATCCTTAATTCCTGCAAGCATAAGCACAGAAAGTGGATAATAAATCATCGGTTTGTCGTACAATGGCAAAATCTGCTTAGAAACGGCCTTTGTAATTGGATACAAACGAGTACCTGATCCACCAGCTAAAATAATACCTTTCATAATTTTCTCCTTAAAAAAGACATCCCGAACTGACATTCGGGATATATGTTCTGAATCGTGTTCAGACAGACAGGAAACTATCTTCCCTGTTCCTTGTAGTTTTTGCTGATCCAGTTCTGGTAGTCGCCAGAAAGGATGTGGTTAATCCAGTCAGAGTTCTTCAAATACCACTGAACAGTAGCCTGAAGCCCCTGTTCAAAAGTCATTTTGCGTTCCCAACCAAGCTGTGTCTTGATTTTTGTACAGTCGATTGCATAGCGCTTGTCATGACCAGGTCTGTCCTTAACATAAGTAATTGTCTTTTCAACATCGTCAACATTCTTTCCAGTTTCTGCTGCTGTAAGTTCAATAACCTTGTGCAAAAGCTTAATGTTCTGCCATTCATTTTCACCGCCAATATTGTACTTTTCTCCGACAGCACCCTTGTTAACAATGAGCCATACGGCGCGGTTATGGTCTTCAACATAAATCCAGTCGCGGATATTGTCACCCTTTCCATATACAGGAAGGTTCTTTCCGTCACGAATGTTTGAAATCATGAGAGGAAGAAGCTTTTCTGGGAACTGGTATGGACCGTAGTTGTTTGTACAGTTTGAAAGAGTGATTGGCAAACCATAAGTATGGAAATAAGCCATTACAACATGGTCTGAGCTTGCCTTTGATGAAGAATATGGAGAGCGAGGATCATAAGGAGTATCTTCGCGGAAGTAACCTGTTTCACCGAGGGAACCGTAAACTTCATCAGTAGAAATATGATGGAAAAGAACATCGTCACGAAGTGAACCGTCTTCCTTCTTCCAGTAATTGCGGGCTACATCGAGCATTGTGAATGTACCCATTACATTTGTCTTCATGAAAGCTTCAGGACCAAGAATTGAACGGTCAACATGGCTTTCTGCAGCAAAATGAATTACTGTATCAATGTCATACTGCTTGAAAATGCGTTCGATTTCCTTGCGGTCACAAATGTCTACCTTTTCAAAGAAATATCTTTTTCCGCCAAATTTTGCATCAACATCAGCAAGTGATTCAAGGTTTCCTGCATAAGTAAGGCTATCAACATTTACAACAGTTCCATCAAAACCAGCATCTGTAAAAAGACCGCTGTCAACTGCAGACATATTGAAAAGATAGTGAATGAAGTTTGAACCGATGAAACCTGCACCGCCTGTTACAAGGATGTTCTTTAATTTTCTCATAATTCTCTTACCCCTGATATTATTAATATCAAAATTTATTTTATACTGACTTTACCAGCATTAAATTCAATCTTATAGTCACACTGTTCCAAAGTTGAAAGCCTGTGGGCAATGGAAATAATCGTAATCTGCCCCTTAAGTTTCAAAATGGTATCAGTGATTGCCTTTTCAGTTTCATTGTCCAAGGCACTTGTTGCTTCGTCAAGAACCAGAACCGATGGATTTGTATACAAGGCTCTTGCAATACCGATTCTCTGACGCTGACCACCGCTCAACTTGGCACCACGATCACCTACTCCTGTATTCTCTTTAGCAGGAAGTTCCTGGACAAAATCATAAAGTTCGGACATTTTAAGAACTTTTTCAAAGAGCTCGTTATCAATCTCATTAGCCGGAGTTCCAAGTGTAATATTTTCCTTAATAGTACCATCAATGAGGGAAATACTCTGAGGCACATAGGCAATATTGGAAAGCCATCCGTCAATATTATCGTAAAGATCCTTTCCATCAACATAGATTTTTCCTTCAATGGGTGGAAGCAAACCTAAAAGAATATCAACGAAAGTAGTCTTACCGGCACCGCTTGGTCCAACAATTCCAACAAAATTTCCTTTCTTAATTTTGAAAGAAACCTTATCTAAAACCTTAAGGTTCTTTTTAGGATATGAAAAAGATAGATTTTCTACAGAAATTTCTTTCTCAAAATCCATTTTTTTAATATTTTCAATAACTTTTTTTGATTCTTCCAGATCTTTTCTATTTCTGACT
>JAUNCR010000155.1 GCA_030526505.1 Spirochaetales bacterium | reverse complement strand
GATGACATCTTTTTCTTTTGTCTTGGCCAACATCGTACTCCTCCTTAAGAGTATCTTTTTTTGTCAGCCATTTACACAAAAATCTTTACAGGGTCTTTAAGAGGGGGCACGCCTGCTGCGATTTCCCCTCTATTGCATTTCTATTTTAAAGAGGAACAGACAAAACGGAATCCCAAATCTTCACTTCGATTATTAGGGGTATCATAGTCCTTGCTGCTATTGTCACAGAAACTGTCATAGCTGCAATAGCTTCCTCCACGGTAATATCTGTAGTCACCGTTAGAATTCCACACCCATTCCCATACATTGCCATTCATATCGTATAAGCCGTATCCATTTGATTTCATTTGTGCTACAGGATGAGTTCTGTTTCCACTGTTTTCAGTATACCATCCTACCTCATCAAGATATTTGCTTCCCGAATATGCGTATTTTTCCCCGCCTTGTGCTGCAAACTCCCATTCTTCATTTGATGGCAAGCGGAAACCGTTGGCAGTTGTATTCTGCTTTAAAGTTCCCCTTATTGAAGTTCCTGAATGTGGTGTATATTTCCATTTTGAAACATCTGTTGTTCCGTTCACTGAATATACTGGCTTGAGTCCACACCTTGCACTCAATCTATTTAAAAAATAAATGGCATCATACCAGCTGATGTTTTCCACAGGTTTGCTATCGTCTTTAAACTTACTAGGATTTTTTCCCATTACGCTTGCATATAATTTCTGGGTTACTTCGGAATTATTCATCCTATAATTTTTCCCAGGAATATCTACAAGGCTTATCATTTTTAATGTATAAACTTTAGAAAACTCTGGATCATTTGCCACTGCAATTTTTGCAGAATTATAATCCATGCCTTTATCAATGTTTTTTTTCAGTATTTTGGATTTTGTTTTCTCGATTGCGACAATTCCTTCTGTTTCTTTTAAATTCCATTCAGACCTGAAACTCCTATTTTTATCGTTAACAAGATTAGTACTTTGCGTTGTTTTTCCGCTTATTGTGTTAATCACCCTTATCCTGTTGAAATTAAATCTATAGAATGTATGCATTCCATCTGTCTCTGTAATTACATTGTAGTCAATTTCAAAATAGATGATTGGATCCCCACGAGCCAGAAGCGAATTATACATGTCTACATTGCTGGTATATTCTTCTATAACAGCATCATCCAATTCATATTCCACATCAGGTGCTTTTTTCCCGCTCAAGGCTTCATAATTTACAATGAAGTTGTCTGCATACAGAAGAATTCCATCAGAAACTAATGAAAGATATGCATTCCAACCGTTCTTTCCACCTTCATATGTACCAAAATTTACTTTCAGTTCATTCCCCATTGAAGAAATTGTTTTTGTTGTTGCAAGAGCCTTCTGGTCTAAAGTAATTTCTGTCAAAAGAGACTTCTCCTGAGGCAGTACACTTGCTTTCACAGCATCTACATCAGCGAAAAACTTATTCGTTAATTCTTCATCACATTTTATGATCTGCTTTTCTCGTCTTATCTTTGCCTGTTCAGTAGGCTTTCCCTCTCCATTCAGTTCTACCGTGCTGTAAGTTTTATTACGAATTCTCTCTATTTCTTTTTCCTTATCTTTTTCCATCTGTTCGTAAAGTTCTACAGAACGGGCTTCTACACTTTCCCTGATATCTACAACAGCCTTCTTTTTTGCTTCAAGAACACTAATCTTTCCAAGAATTCCCTGCTTTTCAAGTTTAAGGCGGCGAATCTCTTCTGCTTTTGAAAAAGCATCCTTTGCCATTTGATCTCGATGTTTTTTTAATGCTGTGCTTCTTTCTTCTTCAAGCCTTTCATCGGCTTCTGCACGGATTTTCTGTGCCCTAAGTTCTTCCTGCCTTTTTCTTTCGGCTTTCTGCTTTTCTTCCAACAAAGCTTTTTCTGCCTCTATCTTTTTTCTGTTCTGAATTGCATTAATATCATTAGAGCGCATGAGTTTGGCAAGTTCTGCATCATAGTCCTTCATCATCTTCTTAAATTGGTCTTCATTTTGTTTTGCAAGAGCGATCTGCTCATCCAAACTAAAGGATGCTGTACCTTTGGTGAGAAGAATCCTATTCAGTTCTGAAATTTCTATTCCGAGTTTAGTTCCTATGTTAAGTGTCAGTTCATCAACAGCACCTGTCGGACCGTAAAGGTATTCAGGCTTTGAATATTCCTTGCTTGCTGTGGATGCCAAGTGTTCACCTGTTGTTAAATCTGTAAAATCACCGCTAAGTGTATATCCCTTTCCTGTCTTTCGAATCTTTGTAAACAGGGCAAATTTCGCCGTTGTGATTTTACCAAGTTCTATGGCAGAGTCTTCATCTCTTGCAGAATTTTCACTTTCCACTTGAAGCTTCTTAAGTGCTTTTTCTGATTTTTCATCAACTACAATCTTCATTCCCAAATATTCCTGGAGATTGCTTTTTAGCTTGTCCTGAATCTGTCCTGGAAGCCATGTTGTTTCTGCACCACTAAGATTTGCCTCTTCCTGAACAACAACTTGAACTGGTTTCTTTGTAATATCTCTATAGGCAATTGAATTCTGTTCTTCAACACATCTCCTTTTATATTGTGCAACAGATTCTATCCCTTCAATTTTTGTAATTGCATAAATTTTTGCAGACAAATCCCTTACTTCAAAAGTTGTTAAGAGTTTTTTGTTTGCATAAGCTATTCGCTCTGTAATGCCAGTCATATCCAGGTCAGAAACAATCTTTATTTTACTTTTCTCCAGGG
>JAUNCR010000053.1 GCA_030526505.1 Spirochaetales bacterium | reverse complement strand
TATATTTTTTTTTGCGTAAATACGCATTTTTTTTATAATATAAGTTGTCACCTATCATTTATTACCCCTGAATTCAATCAGGCAAAATTTTCCGAACTTTATAACTCCTTTATGAAATGATGCTTTTGGTCTCCGACGGGAATGTCATCCAGCTGGGAAATCATACGGTAGCCGTGCTTTTTATAAAACTCAGGGGCCTGCCAGCTCATTGTGTCCACATGAACCGAATGACAACCGCGACGAACCGCTTCATCTTCCGCAGCCTTAAGCAATTTTGATCCAATTCCAGTCCTGCGGTATTTTTCGTCCACCCATAGAATGTCCAGGTGCATCCAGCCCCAATAGGTCCGCCAAGGATTCCAGCAATGATTTTTTCTTCAGAGTCATACTCAACGATATTCAAAAGCTGATAATTGTCAGGGCCAACGGCTTTATTGTTGAATTCTTCCAGGGCGCGATTTACAAAATTGATTTCTTCGTCAGTTAGATTGTAGTTCATAAAAAAAGACTACCATATTTCCTACCGTTTTTTCTTTACTTCCAACCAGATTTTTTTTGATTTGAAGTAAGTTTTTAACAGCACACCATTTACTAAATGCTGTAAATGAATTTAATATAAATCAAAGACCATGAAAACAATCACCGTATCCGGAGCAATAATTCTCCGCACAAATCCAGAAACAAATCAAAAAGAAATCTTTGCAACTCAGCGCGGTTACGGCGACTTCAAAGGCGGATGGGAAATTCCTGGTGGGAAACTTGAACCTGGCGAAACTCCAGAACAGTGCATCGTCCGCGAAATCCGTGAAGAACTTGCAACCGAAATTAAGGCTGAAAAAAATCTTGGCGTTGTAGATTATGATTATCCAACACTCCACCTGACTATGCATTGCATTTTGTGTACGATCATTTCAGGAGAATTGAAACTTCTGGAACACGAAGCTGCCAAGTGGCTGAACAAGGAAACTTTACGCTCGGTAGACTGGCTGCCGGCTGATCAGATAATTTTGGATAAGATTGAAGAGATTTTATAGTTTTAAGCTGCAGTAAAAATTCCTGACCTTTTCCAGCTGTTCACACCGGCAAAGTGAATCTGCTGTGGAAAATTATTATTCTCCATCATGCTCATATTTTTTCTTTAAGACTTCATAGTAATTTCTGTTGCTCTTGTCTCCGCCATTATCCGGAAACAGGCAGAAAGGAAGGCTGTCTGTGTCGCGATGCTTTTTTACACAGCCACAGCATTTTCCGTGATTCGGGCGAGTCTCTTTTGGGCACATACATTCTTTTACATCTGGACAGTTCATCATGCAGTTATGACATCATTTTTTTTGGAGTAAATAAAAGGTTTATTGCTGTTGTTGCAAGCTTCTCTCCTAGTTGTCATCAACTGTATCAACCTTGTTGACATACAGGAAAAGACTCTGGCAACCATCCTCGTAATCAGGAGCAGGAATTATCTGCATCATGGCACGCTTGTATTCACGGCCATATTTTCTTCTGTAAAAGACGGTAAGATTTTTCTTTCCAGACTTAAAATAATCCCGCATGTATTCAAGATCTGTTTTTTCCTGGTATCCTGCAAGATCTTCCGGATGAACCTGACCAGAAGTTCCAAAGTCAAAAAGCCATTTGGAAATTCTATTTGCAAATCCCATCTCTATGGTCTGTTCTTCCAAGTCCATATTAATAATCTGATATGAATCGTCCGTAAGGTTAACCTTCAAGATCTTGTTATACATGGAACAAAGAGCCTTGTGAGCGTTATTCTGTCCCCTGCGGTCCATTCCGGCTTTTCGGTAATGTTCGGACTTGGCTTCATACATTCTCTTGTCCGCAACCTTCCACAAGTCCATCAGATTATCAGATTCTGCTTCATCATTGAAAGACGCACCAACAGATATGCGGAGAGTCTGGCTGTAATTTCCCTTCCATTCCTTGCACAATTCATCGAGTTTGACTTTTGCTTTTTCAAAAGTTTCCCTGTCGGTTTTTAGAAGTGCGGAATATTCATCACCACCTGTGCGATAGATTTTTCCATATTCCCCAAAGGCTTCTGCAATCAGCCTGTAGGCACTGCTTATGAGTTCGTCTCCTGCAAGATGGCCAAGTTCATCGTTAACTATTTTGAGTCCATTCAAGTCCATGGAAACGCAGGCATATTTCGGCAGCCTTGCATTTTCAAAAGCAGCTGCATCTTCTTCATAGGCACGGCGATTAAATGCCCCGGTCAGAGAGTCCTTGTATGCAAATTGGAAATATAATTTTTCCTTCTGACTTTTTGAAACATACACCTCAATAGCAACAACCACAATCAAGAAAAGGGCCGCACTTATTACAAGGAACATGAACTGATGACGTCTGATGAATTCCTTTACGCTGTAATCAGATTCATCTTCAAGATATTTGTAAGTAAATGTAAGTGTATCTTTTGAATCCAAAGTATTCAGAGCCCTGTCCAAAAGGCTTAGAACTCCAATGTTTTGCGTACTGACGCCAAAGCATTTGGTTGTATTTGCCGGAAGTTCAATGTAACTGAGGTTGATGTATTTTGAATCTTTTAGCAGAACACTTGCGCGCAAACCACTAAGAATGGAACATCCCGCTTCTCCCCTGCTTACCGCATCCAGACATTCAGAAACACTGTCATAGAAAATTATTCTTGAGTCGGAAAGATTTGACTGGGCATAGTCATACTGAATCTGGTTATGCCTGTTTATTGCAATCGTCTCTGTCGTTTTATCCGTGATTTTATTCAGATAAACAAGATTCATTGCAGATGTAATGACTTCCTTTGTTTTGAACAGATCATTCTGCTCCATATAGTAGACATTGTCAGAAACAGGAAAAATAACATCAATGTCGTGATTGTGAATAGCTTCAATCATGTCTTCAATATTATTGTAAGCCTGATACGCAATGTTGATTTCCTGACTGGCCTTTATCTTTTTAAATCCAGCATCCATTGCATCCACAAGAATTCCTGATACATTTCCTTTTTTATCCGTTCCACAATACGGAAGGAAATTGTCCATGTATCCGACACGAATAGCATTGTCATGAAGTTCCAGCCATTCGTGTTCTGCAGGAGATACACTGACCGTTACGGCGCTGTTGTTGAAATATTTTTCAGAAAGCTGATTTATATAGAAGGGATCATTGCTGTCCAATTCTGACAAGGCCATGTTCAGTTCTTTCAGGATGTCGGTTCTTTTTTTTGCAACGCACAGATACATGTTCACGCTGGCAATTTTTAACATCGGCTTGTTGAATTCTTTTGCACTTACAGAATTGCCTTCTCCGATTAAGGCATCTACCTCACCTTTTTCGAGTGCAGCATCACGCTCATGAACGTCATTGAAAACCACAATTTCGGATTTTATATTTCTTTCTTCAAGCCAGTTTCTCAAAGTTCCTTCAAGAAGACCGGGAATGGTACCTATTTTTTTACCGTTAAGAGTTTCTACACCACGAGTGATCGAATTGTCTTTGAGACTCACATACAGATAGTAACTTTCATACCCCATAGGATAATCGGGGTAATTGATGAAAGGAATGCGGGAAACGGAATAACCGAGTCCAGCAAGAAGATCCACATCACCCCTTAAGAATGCACTGTACAGATCAGACCATGAACCATACACATATTCATACTGCCATCCAGTAATTGAAGAAACTTTCTGAATGTATTCGTAGGCATAACCTGACTTTACGGCGCCTTCCGAAGCACCTTCCTGAAAGGCTTCGTTTTCATAGTAGCCAATCCTTACGGTTTTTCTTTCAACAGCGTGAACATGTTCTTTTCCAAAAGCAAAAGAGGTCATGAAAAGCACAACAAGAGACGCAGAAATCAATCTTAAGAGCGCAAAAGTTTTTCGCATATAATATTCTCAGTCCAATCATCCATTCCGAAATACGGAAACTTCTTTCTATAATCGTAACCCTCTTTCACCTCAGAGACAAATTTATAACACTACTTTAATATTTCACAAAAAATTCCAATTGTTGTAATTTTTCCGCAGAAGCCTTATCACATTTCAATCAATGTTCTATAATTGATGAAGCTTCAAAAGGGAAACCGGAAGCAACTTATATTGGAGGATTTCAATGAAAAAGATTATTCTTTTCGCAATGATGGCAGCATTGGCTTGCACATCTGTTTTTGCAGCAAAGAAAGCAAAAAAGGCAAAGAAGCAGCCTGCAATGCGCATCGCTATGGTTACAGACTCTGGTGACATTACAGACCAGTCATTCAATCAGACTACATATCAGGCATGTAAGTCTTATGCAGAAGCAAACAAGCTTGACTTCCAGTACTACAAGCCAGCTGGCGATTCTACAGCTGACCGCGTTGCTTCAATCGACGCTGCTTACCAGGACGGATACAATGTTATCGTTCTCCCTGGATTCTTGTTCGGTGAAGCAATCGTTAAGGTAGCAAAGGACTACGACGATGCAAAGTTCATCGGCCTCGACATCAGCGAATTTGACCTTGGTGGAGCAAAGCTTCCTTCAAATGTTTTCTGCGCAGTTTACAATGAAGAAATTCCTGGTTACTTTGCAGGTTATGCAGCTGTAAAGGAAGGCTACCGTCACCTTGGATTCCTTGGTGGTATGGCAGTTCCAGCAGTTATCCGCTACGGTTACGGTTTTGTTCAGGGTGCAAACAAGGCAGCTGAAGAACTTAAGGTTACAGACAAGGTTACAATCGAATATGTTTACGGCGGACAGTTCTACGGCGACCAGACAATCACAGCTACAATGGACGGTTGGTACAAGAACCGCGGTGTAGAAGTTGTATTTGCTTGTGGCGGCGGAATCTGGACTTCTGCTTGTGATGCAGCAGCTAAGGTTCACGGTAAGGTTATCGGTGTTGACGTTGACCAGACAGCACAGATCAACAGCTACGAAGCTGGAATGCACGTAACTTCTGCAATGAAGGGATTGGGTGCAACTGTAAATGCAGTTCTCGCATCCATCAACGACGGTTCATTTGCTGGAACATACGCTGGAAAGGTTTCTGCCCTCGGCTTGGTTTCTGGAACAGACCTTTCTGTAAACTATGTTGGTCTTCCAACAGACACTTGGGTTATGAAGAACTTCAAGGTTGAAGACTACAAGAAGATGGTTGCTGATGTTTACTCTGGAAAGACAAAGATTTCAAATGCAATCGACAAGGATCCAGTTGTTGCCGTTAAGGTTAACAAGTATCCTAACATCAAATAAGTTTTAAGTACACAGAGAATTAAAACAGAATAAGGACTGCCCAATGATTTCAGTTCATGAGGTCATTGAGCTTGTCGAAATGACCGGTCATTAAACATGATGGTTTCGACAGGCTCAACCATCTCAGACTGATACTTTTGGCAGTCCTTTTTTTTATTTTTTACTGTTTTATATGCTATAATAGAAGACATTAACACAGTTCATTTTAGAATACAGGTGGTTTATGAGCGAAGAATATATCATTGAAATGCTTAATATTACCAAACGGTTTCCTGGAATCATTGCAAACGACAACATTACTTTGCAGCTGAAGAAGGGAGAAATCCATGCACTGCTTGGTGAGAACGGTGCCGGAAAATCTACTTTGATGAGCGTCTTGTTTGGACTCTATCAGCCTGAAGAAGGCGAAATACACAAGAACGGGGAAAAAGTTCAGATTAACAATCCAAATGATGCAACAGCCCTTGGAATCGGTATGGTTCACCAGCACTTCAAGCTTGTTGAAAATTTTACGGTTCTCGACAACATCATACTTGGCTCAGAACCAATACAGACAGGAGCAAAGAAATTTTTTGTTGACCGTAAGGCTGCAGAAAAAAAGATTACTGAACTCGGCAAGCAATATGGACTTTCAATAGAACCAAAACTTAAGATTGAAGATCTTACAGTCGGCATGCAGCAGCGTGTTGAAATCTTAAAGATGCTTTATCGCGATAATGAAATCCTCATTTTTGATGAACCAACAGCAGTCCTTACACCGCAGGAAATCGAAGAACTCATGCAGATCATGAAGAATCTTGCGGCAGAAGGAAAATCGATTCTTTTCATCACTCACAAGCTAAACGAAATCATGGCCGTTGCAGACAGATGTTCCGTCCTCCGCAAAGGCAAATACATCGGTACAGTTGATATTGCAGGAACTACAAAAGAAGAACTCAGCAAGATGATGGTTGGCCGCGATGTTGAATTCAAGGTAGAAAAGAAAACATCAGAACCTGGAAAAGTTGTCCTCAACATTGAACACATGAATGTAAAATGCAAGCTTCACGATTCCCTTGGTGTAAACGATGTAAGCCTTAAAGTTCACTCTGGTGAAATCGTCTGCATTGCAGGCATCGATGGAAACGGACAGTCAGAATTCATTTCGGGTCTTACAGGCCTGTCCCCTCTTGTATTCCTGGACAAGCCTACAAAAATTGAACTTGATGGCCTGGACATTACAAAGAAATCTATCCGTGAAAAAAGCATTGCAGGCATGAGCCATGTCCCTGAAGACAGACACAAGCATGGACTCGTCCTTGATTATTCCCTTGAACAGAATATGGTGCTTCAGCGCTATTGGGAACCAGCTTTCCAGAATCATTCCTTCATCAAGAATGCAGAAGTTTCAGCCTATGGAGACAAACTCATCGATGCATACGATGTAAGAAGCGGACAGGGTGGAAAAACAGTTGCCCGAGCCATGTCAGGTGGAAATCAGCAGAAGGCTATCGTTGCCCGCGAAATAGACAAGGAACACAAGCTTTTGATTGCAGTACAGCCAACCCGAGGCCTTGATGTCGGTGCCATTGAATACCTGCACAAGGCAATCGTTGCAGACCGCGATGCAGGCAAGGCAGTCCTTCTTGTTTCATACGAACTGGATGAAGTCCTTAGTCTTAGCGACAGAATCCTTGTAATGCACAAAGGTGAAATAGTCGGCGAACTTGATCCAAAGACAACAACACCGGAAGAACTTGGACTTTATATGGCCGGTGCAAAAAGACAGGGAAGGAGGCATAGAAATGAACAGTTCAAAATTTTCTTTCAATAAAATCGCATCATCACCTTCCTTCCGTTCCATCATCTCTGCAGTAATGTGTGCCCTTGTTGGAATCATCGTTGGATTCATCATCCTCATGATTATCAATGCAGAACACGCTCCAAAGGCCATCAGCGTTATCCTCAAGAACTTCATGTACTACAGGAACAACGGAAAGAAACTCTATTACCTTGGTCAGACCCTTGTAAAATCAGTTCCTTTGATTCTCTGTGGAATCGGGGTTCTTTTTGCCTACAAGTCGGGCCTTTTCAACATTGGAATTGCAGGACAGTATACAATCGGCATCGGCATTGCCTTATGGTCTGCCCTTGCCTGGCATTTGCCTTGGTTCCTCTGCATTATTCTTGCTGTAATTGCATCCGCAATCTGGGCTTCCCTTGCAGGTCTTCTCAAAGCCTTCTGCAATGTAAATGAAGTAATTGCGGGAATCATGCTCAACTGGATAAGCCTTTACATCGTTAATGTAATGATGGCAAATGAAACAGTAATGAACATTACAAAATCCGAAACCTATTCCATTGAAGCAACTTCACCAGGTTCCCTTCTTCCAACATTGGGATTGGGAAGTTTCTTCCACGACAACGAATATGTTTCCATCGCAATTCCACTTACAGTCATTGTTGCCATTGCAGTCAACATCATCCTTGCAAAGACTGTCCTTGGCTACGAACTCCGCGCAACAGGACTTAACAAGGATGCCGCAAAATATGCGGGTATGAGCGACAAGAAAAACATCATCCTTACCATGGCAGTTTCCGGTGCCATTGCAGGTTTGGGAGCATCACTCTACTACCTGACAGACATTCAGCCATGGAAGACAGCCTCTGTTGTTCCGGGCATGGGATTCAACGGAATTGCGGTTGCCTTCCTTGGTGAACTTAACCCAATCGGCGTAATTTTTGCAGGATACTTCATTCAGCACATTACCCAGGGCGGAAGTTTCATCGACACAAAATATTTCAATCCTCAGATTGCAGATTTGATTTCTTCAATAATCATCTACAGCTGTGCCTTCATGTTCCTCTTCAAGAACTTCATAGTCAAACTTGCAGAAAAGAAAAAGAAGGATTCTGATAATGCAAATGCAGAAAAGGGAGGAAAGGAATAATGTTATTAATTCAGTATACACTCATCTATGCATCGGTTTTGATTTTTGTTGCCTACGGTGGAATGTTCAGCGAAAGAAGCGGCGTCATCAACCTTGGTCTTGAAGGCGTTATGGTCATGGGAGCTTTAGGAGGTGCTTTTGTGCTTCACCTTGCAAGCCCAGAGATGTCTCATTTTATGCTGATCCTCCTTACGATTTTAACAAGCATAATTTCAGGAATGATCTATTCATTGCTCCTTGCAGTTTCCGCCATTAACTTTAAGGCAGACCAGACTCTTGTAGGAACAGCAATGAACATGCTTGCAACAGCCGGAGCTACAGTAATCGTAAAGTCTTTCAACAATGTACGTTCAGGCGGAACAAACCCAAGTGCAATTCTTGACTACATTGAAAGCCGCAAGGTTTTCCTCATCAAGGCTCTTGGAGTTGAGTTCAACATCTACATGATTTTGACGCTTGTACTTGTTGCCGTAGCTTTCATTATCCTTTTCAAATCAAGATTCGGAATGAGGCTTATGGCATGTGGAGAACATCCTCAGGCAGCGGATAGCGTGGGCATCAATGTTTACAAGATGCGTTATGCAGGCGTTCTGATTTCAGGTTTCTGCGGCGGCATCGGTGGACTGATTTACATTTCTGCTTCAAATTCACAATGGGATTTCCAGTATGGAGTTGCAGGAGCAGGCTTCCTGGCTTTGGCAGTTATGATTTTTGGCCAGTGGAATCCTTTGAGGATTGCAGCCAGCGCACTTCTGTTCGGTGTATTCCGTGCTGTTGCAGACACTTATACAGCATTCGACTCCCTGGTTCATCTTGTTCCAGGTGATGTTTACAAAATGCTTCCTTACATCATTTCACTTCTTGTCCTTGCATTCACTTCAAAAAAATCAAGGGCACCAAAGGCAGAAGGCATCCCTTACGATAAGGGAACAAGATAAATACAAAAAAGGCAGACCGTTGAATTTTACTTCATGTGATCTGCCTTTTTTTCATTCCATTGGGCTTATCCCCAGATTTTCTTGCCTCTAACATATTTTGCTTTTATGCGCACGTCGGCATCGTTATAGCAAGCCCTTTCTATCCTTTCCCTTACGGAAAAATCCCTTGTTGAATACATTGAGCTGTCATCCAGAATAAGAGCATCAAAATCATAGTCTTTCTTGAAGGAACCGACACGCCCAAAGTAAGAACCGCCGCCTTCCGTTGCAATGTAAAACGCTTCCTCAAAAGAAAGGGGCTTTGCACTTTGGTCCACAAGGCGGTAATACATTTTGGATGCCTGAATGCATAGCAAGATTTCCTGAAGCATGTTCATTGAAGAACCGGCGGCAACATCAGTGCCAAGTCCCACATTCAATCCAGCATCAAGGAATTTTCTGACAGGTGCAATTCCGCTGGTCAGGTTCATATTTGAACTTGGGCAATGGGCAACATAGGTTCCATGTTTTTTTATGATGCCGATTTCTTCTTCATCGCTGTAAACGCAGTGGGCCATGATTGCAGGAACTTCCGCACTGCCCATGGCACCAAATTTATCATAGGCGTTAGCATAGGAAGTTGAATCTGGTACAAGTTCCTTTACCCAGGCAACCTCCGATTTGTTTTCGGAAAGATGCGACTGTATCCTAAGTTTTCTTTCCTTCGAAAGGTCGCCAAGTTTTTTCATGAGTTCGTCGGAACAGCTTGGAATGAATCGAGGGGTGAGGATCGGTTTTGTATTTTCATACCTGCCTTGGATTTTCGTCAGCCATTGAAGGGTGCTTTCATAGGATTCTTCCGCACTTTTTTCTTCAAGGCCAGGAACTCCATTGCGATCCATATTTACTTTACCAACATAGGTTATTACTCCGGACTTTTCAAGAAAATCCATCAGTTCAATTGTTGCATCCAGATGAATCGTAGAGAACACAACTGCCCTTGTGGTGAATCCCCTCTGCAGGTCTTTTGCAAAATAGGAATAGGCATTACGTGCATAATCCAAATCGAAATAGTTTGTCTCTTCAGGAAAAGTGTATTTGTTCAACCAATCCAGAAGTTCAAGGTCCATGCCGACGCCACGGAAAGTATACTGAGGCGCGTGTACATGAAGATCCGTCATTCCTGGAACTATGAGGCTGTTTCCATAATCGAAGATTTCAAGGGATGCAAATTCTTCCGGAAGCTTTTCAAAGACACCCCTGCACTTTCCTTTTTCGCAGACAAGGTATCCGCCCTTCACTGACTTCATTGTTTTTGAATCTTCATTGAAGATTACATCACCTTTTAAAACAAAAGAATCATTCATATACTATCTATTCCGCATCGACAAATCCGTGCAGCTGCAAGGTTTTGAAATACTGGCTCAATCTTGGATAAAGGGGTTCAGCCTTTTCCTTGAATCTTTCGCTTACGGATTTTCCAATTTCAAATATTGTTTTGTTTCCATCTATCTGTTTCCAGACAAAGGAACCAAATTCTTCAAGATCAATGTAACTGTATCTTGGCCTTCCAAAAAATTTCTGGGCAATGAAATTAAAAGCCCCGGTATTTTCCATTTTGATCTGAATCATGCCGGAGTCAAGTTCCTTCCATTCAAGATTTTCTTTTATGGAAGGAACAAAATCAAGGTAGTTTTTATTCTTTTTCAACTGAAATTATTTTTCTTCTGTCTTAGAAAGAACAGTATTCTTCAAAAGATAGAAAACGATTGCTGCAAGAACAAGCAATGAACCAATCTGCCCAAGATTGAATTTTGCACCGATGTTGATTGCATCAAGCAAAGTTTTTCCATTGCCAAGGGAAACAACTGCAAGAATTGCAAAAAGGATTCCAGTGAGACCTTCCCCTGCAATCATTCCGGAACAGCAAAGGATTCCGCTGTTGATTTTTTCAAGCTTTTCTTCTTCCGACTTGTATTTGAATTTGTCGGCAATGTTTCTGATTACACCGCCAACAAAGATACAGGCATTCAATGCGATTGGAAGATAAAGTCCGAGTGCAAACGGAAGGGATGGAAGTCCAAGAAGTTCAATGATGACTGCAATGAATGCTCCCATGAAAACAAGTGCCCATGGAAGGTTTCCGTTCATTACGCCTTCTACGATCATCTTCATCAATGTAGCCTGAGGAGCTGCAAGTTCTGCTGAACCGAATCCCCATGCATTGTTAAGCAAGTAAAGGATAAAGCCGATGGCAATGGCAGCAGTTACACCGCCGATGAATTCACCAACCTGCTGTTTCTGTGGTGTTGCTCCAAGAATGTATCCTGTCTTCAAATCCTGTGCCATGTCACCTGCCAATGCAACGACAATGCAGATTACGGCTCCGATTGTAAGGGCAGAAACCATTCCTGCAGCACCTACATGTCCTGTAACTTTAAGGAGAATTGTTACAACAAGAAGAGTGGCAATTGTCATTCCGGAAGCTGGGTTATTGCTGCTGCCTACGATTCCAGTCATGCGGGCAGAAACCGAAGCAAAGAAGAATCCGAAAATCAAAATGAGGAGTGTTCCAAATGGACCAACTGGAATTATTGGAAGGGCTGCAATCAAAACAAGAAGAACAAGAATCATTACAAGAATGACTGTCAAAGGAAGATCCTTGTCAGTTCTTTCAGATGATGTTGCACCAGAAGAGTTCTTCAATCCCTTTACGGATGCACCGAAAGACTTAAACATTGAAGGAAGGTTTTTGATAAGGCTGATGATACCAGCACCCGCAACGGCACCTGCACCGATGTAACGAAGATAGCTTGACCACAAACCTGCAGCACCTGCATTTTCCCAGATTTCACCGATGGTGATTTTTGCCGGGAACATTACGGCGTCCTGACCGAAAGTATGGATCATCGGAATGATTACAACCCAACCTAAAAGGCTTCCTGCAAACATCAATGTAGCGATTTTCAAACCACAGATGTAACCAACGCCAACAAGAGCTGGATAAACATTTGAATGAATTTCCCCATGGAACTTAGAAGTCTTTACTACGATTGTATCTGCAACAAGATGAAGACCATCAATGATAAGCTTTACCAACGCACCGAAAGCCATTCCGTACATTACGGATTTAGCCTGGCTTCCTTTCTTTTCGCCGGAAAGGAGAACTTCTGCACAGGCAGTTCCTTCAGGATAAGGCAAAGTTCCGTGCTCCTGAACAATAAGGGATTTTCTAAGTGGAACCATGAGGCAAACGCCAAGAAGGGAACCGAAAATTGCAATGAGGCCGATTTCAAGAACGCCTGGCAAATTGCATATACCTTCCTTTGCCCACAAGAACAAGGCAGGCAAAGTAAAGATTGCACCTGCAGCAACGGACTCACCGGCAGAACCGATGGTCTGAACCATATTGCTTTCAAGGATTGTTTCCTTTCTTGAAATTACACGGTAAATGCTCATACCGATAACGGCAGCAGGAATGGAAGCCGAAACTGTAAGACCAACACGAAGGCCAAGATAAGCATTGGCCGCACCAAAAACAATGGAAATAAGGATTCCAGAGATTACAGAAGAGATAGTGATTTCAGACAGAGATCTGCCACTATCAACATAAGGTTTGAAAGAATTGTTATTTGTCATTCTTCCATTGTATCATGAATTGATAAAATTTCATCTTTTAAATTATTGGAACGCAACGCATTGTTCTAGGGCAATTTATTAATTATTTCCTTTCGCAAATTAGATTTTGCAAGCTTAAAGAAAAGTTCCCCCTTGCCATCTTGCACATGAACTTTGCACTCGTGCAACATCCTACTCATCAAATTTTTTAATAAGCAGATAGATTACAAAACCCACCATTGCAAATCCAGTGAGCATTCCAAGAAAAAAATATATTTCTTCATTGCTTGTATGCTGCATGTACATTATCACCCTGTCCCAAAACAAAGAATTATTCACGGCAATACACCTCCTTTACGAGAAATAGTATATTACTGATGGGTGACAAGATTGTGCACTTTTAAAAAAAATTGATTAAGAAATCTTTTAGATAAAAGTGACAAATCTTGTCACTGTGCTTATATTATAATTAGAGCAAAAAGGAGGCTTTTATGATTCCAAATTCCAATTTAATTCCGCCAAGACCAGGAGAAACTGCCCTTTTCTATTGCCATAAATGCAAGAAAAATTTCAGTGCTAAGATTCCATCTCCTGGCATCCTGGATATTTTTAAAAGCTCCTTTGGAAAGGCTAAAGTAAAATGTCCTGACTGCAAGAACCTTTGCGGGCTTGATCCAAAAACCAAATACTAGCCATGAACAAATCTGACCTTATCAATTCGCCCATAAAGGAATATGAGCGTCTGCTTAAAATGGATCTTCTCATCAGAAACGGCAACTTTCCTTCCGTTGATTATCTTGCAGAAAAACTTGAAGTTACAAGAAGGGCTGTTTTCCGATACAGAAACATTTTAATAGAAGATTTTGGCGCTCCTTTAAAACTAAGCAGGGAATACGGCGGCTATTACTACGAAGATTCAGATTTTACCATCAGCGACATTACCCTAAACGAACATGAAAGCCTTGTACTCCAACTGGCACAGCGGCTTTCAGAAATGATGCTTTACGGAAGCAATCTTTATTCAAGTTTTTCCAGGGGCATAAGTTCCCTAACAAAACGGGCTTCAAAAACAACTAGAGACAGCGGAAAAAAAATTGCAGACAGAATTCAGTTTGCTTTTCCTCACACGGATTTTGGATCCACCTGGAACAAGTACTTTGAAAAAATCATTATGGAAAGCCTTCAGGACGGAACTCTGCTTAAATTTGAAATCAAGAATTTCACAACAGACAGAACTACGGAAATTTCAGCACTTCCCCTTCTCTTTGTCATGTTTGAAAACAGCTGGCTGCTTCTCTGTCTGAAAGGAAGTTCCTTTTCAAAAAGTTTTTCATCATCAAGAATGAAACTTGAAGACTTCATTCTTTTTGACATCAGTGCAATAAAATCAGTTTATGAAGTTAAGGATTCCAATGGAAATAAAATCAGAATCAAAAATAAAATACTTCAGAAAAGCAGAGAAGGAATTACGGATTCAGTTTCTACGAATGAAGATGTCAGGAAGTCTCACGAACTTTGGTTCTCCTTCTCCATTTCATTTTCCGATTTTAAGGATAATAAGGAATACCAGGTTCTATTAAACTTCATTAGAACTGAAGACTATTCTTTTAAGCTGACGGACAACTTTCTTCAAGAGGCTGCTCCATCAGGGAAAGGAAAGTTTGACAGGATAAAACCCGGCAAAAAAGACATTGAAACTCTAATTTAATTCTAAATCCTTTTTTTTTACAAAGTGACACAATTTTTCACCATGCTCCCATAGAATAAAACCGTAAGGAATTCGGTTGCCGATGCCCAATTCCTTACTATATTTTTTATTGGGACAGACTATGGATATTTTTTTTAAACTCAATGACAAGCAGACTCTCGCCGTACAAAACACGGAAGGCTATGTCCGCGTAATTGCAGGGGCAGGATCAGGAAAAACAAAACTTCTTGTAAGCCGCTATGCTTATCTCGTAAAAGAATACGGAATTGACTCTTCAAACATTCTCTGCGTAACTTTCACAAACAAAGCTGCAGGAGAAATGAAAAAAAGAATTTCAAATCTTATAGGACCTGAATATTCAACTTCTCTTATATGCACTTATCATGGATTCTGTGCAAGGCTGATTCGCGAAAATCCTGAAAAGCTATTCCTTACAAAGGGTTTTCAAATCATGGACACTTGGCAGCAAAAAACCATTCTCGAAGAAATCTATGCAAAGTACGAACTAAAACTTGACCACGCCTGTTTCCAAAGATTTTTAAAGGGTATCGCCATGTTCAAGAAGAATCTGGATTATGTGCCTAAAATGTGCAATCCAGAGAAAGTTCAGATCCTTGTTGAAATAAAAAACATCAACGACCAAATTCTTGAGGATTATCTCCAGCGGCAAAAGGCAATCTACAGCCTGGACTTTTCAGACCTTTTGAGCTATGCCCTTTACCTTTTGAAGAATGATGAAGAAGTCAGGTCAAAATGGCAATCGAGACTTAATTACATCATGGTGGATGAGTTTCAGGATTCTTCAAATACGGAAATGGAACTCATAGACATTTTGAGCGACCAGTATAAAAACCTTATGATTGTCGGAGACCCGGACCAGAACATCTACGAATGGAGAGGAAGCGATGTAAAGCTTCTTGTAGATTTTGACAAAACTCACCCTGGAACTCAAACCATCATATTGAATCAGAATTACCGCTCTACTCCACAGATCCTTAAGTGTGCAAATACCCTCATTGAAAAGAATGAACTTCGCCTGAAAAAAGATCTTTTTACAAAATCCAGCGAAGGGGCAACTGTTACCCACATTCATTCAAAATCAGAGGAAGAAGAAGTTGAGTGGCTTGCAAAAACCATAAAGGAAACTCGAAAAAGTCACAGGAAATCCTATTCCGACTTTGCAGTTTTATACCGTTCAGGTTTCCTTTCGAGGCTTGTTGAAAGAAAACTTGTGGAAGAAAACATTCCTTACGAGATTTACGGAGGAGTGAAATTCTACCAGAGAATGGAAGTCCAGGATGTAGTTGCTTACCTGAGGCTTATTGCTTTCAACGACGACCTTTCTTTTAAAAGAATCATAAACAAACCTCGCAGACAGTTTGGTCGTGTCAGACTTGCGGCTCTTGAAACCATGCGGGACAACAACGACATCAATCTTTTTGATCAGGAAAAACTTTCAGAAAAGAGCCTTTATGAAGTTCTTAAGACTCACCTTTTGGACCCAGCCTTCAAGGGAAGCGGTGCAGCAGAATTTGTTTCTTTAATAGAAAAACTGAAGAACATGAAGGACTTCGTTAAAATCAGTGAACTTGTAAACAGGGTTTGCGCTGATTCAGGATATGAAAAATACATCCGTGAACTTGGTGACGAAGAACGCCTTGATAATCTTGCAGAATTCAAACGCATTGCAAATGAATTTGAGAATGGATTTGGAGAAGATATAAGTCTCGAAGAATTCCTGCAGCAGATTTCATTGATGTCTGCAGAAGACACGGACAAACCATGCGAAGCAGTAAAACTCATGACCATTCATGCATCAAAGGGGCTGGAATTTCCAGTTGTATTCGTCATCGGTTTTTCAGAAGGAATTTTTCCAAGTTCAAAAAGCATAGAGGAAAGAAAGAAACTTGGATTGGAAGAAGAGCGCCGTCTATGCTATGTTGCCATTACCCGTGCCCAAGAAATTCTTTTCATTATGGACAGCGAAGGACTGGGACAGCAGGGCATAAAAAAACTGCCATCCCGTTTCCTTTATGAAATTGGGGAAATGAACTATCAGAGAATTGGAAAAATCAACAGCGAGCTTGAAAAGGAAAGCTTTGAATACATTCAGCGATTGAACCTGCAGATGATAGATGAACTTCCAGCCCCTGAAAATTCCGAACCTCAGACAATAGAACACCACATCTTTGGAACAGGTAAAGTCCTTTCCTTTGACAGCAAGCGCAAGGTTTATTCGGTTCAGTTTGAAGGAATGAACCAGCCTAGATCCATCAGTGCAGATTACTTTACCCGCAACCATGACACTTTGCCAAAAATCCAAAATCCACTTGCTCTCGAAGCACTTGAACCGGATGAACCTCTCAAAGATGAACTAATAAAAATTGTCGATGAAATAATTGAAGATGAGGAAAAAGTCGAATACAGAGATCTTCCCCATTATGAAGACGATGTAGAAACAGAAGAATATGAATTTCAGACTCAGGAAAAAGTTATCGTACCTGACAACACGGACGAAATTGAAGAAACTGAAATTGAAATAACCGAAGAACCGGAAGAAGAAAATCCTGAAGATGAAGAACATGATCCTGATCTGGAAAATATTTCCGATGAACTTCGAGAGCAGTTAGAGAAAGCAGTAAATCTTCTGGATGATCCGGACTTTCCCATGACAGGATGGATTTGCACAGGAGTGACAGATTTAGGTAAACCCGATTCAATCTGCCAGTTGTGCGGACATCAAATAATCCGTTATGTTCATAACATGCACAACCCTAAAACTCAAATGACCTTAGGCTGCGGATGCATCTGTGCAGGAAAACTTGAAGGGGATTTGGAAAAAGCAAGAAAAAGAGAAGGTGCGTTAAAAAACAAATTGCAGCGCAAGATAAGCTTCAAGAAAAGGAAGTGGAAGAAATCTGCCAAAGGACATGAATACCTGAAGGTAAAAAATCACATTATGGTCATATTCCATTTTAAGAATTCCGGGAAGTGGACTTTTTCCCTGGACAACAATTTCAGCGAAAAGAAATTCAATTCTCGGGAAGAATGTCTTGAAGGAATTTTCAATGCATTGGATGAATTGCTTTACAGCTGAAAATTCATGGTATAATAGGCAGTCATTATGTTTGGAAAAAAGAAAAAAGAGTCAACGAAAAGTTCAGAAGTTTCGCAAGCAGAAACCTTATACATTGCCAACGAAGAACATTATAAACAGGTAATAGAAAGGATAAAGACCGTAAAGAAAACTTTATGGATTGGAACTGCAGACATAAAGGATCTTTATGTAAAGGAAGGACGGGGAACAAAACCACTTCTTGGAGTTCTTTCTGACCTTGCAAAAAAAGGTGTGGCAATCCGATTGATTCATGCAAAAGAACCTGGTCCTGCATTCAGGGAAGATTTTGACAAATACCCGACTTTGATAGAAGGGGTTGAAAGAGTCCTCTGTCCAAGAGTTCACTTTAAGATAATCATATTCGATCTAAAAACAGCCTATGTAGGGTCGGCAAACCTTACGGGGGCTGGGCTTGGAATGAAAGCCGAAACCACCCGCAACTTTGAAGCCGGCGTATTAAGCAGCAACAGGGATTTTGTAAAAAACGCTGCCGAACAATTCGACAGCGTATGGATGGGCAGTTTCTGCAAGGCATGCAAAAGAAAAGATTTCTGCCCAGATCCCATCGTCTAAGAAGCTTTAGGCCTCGAGAGGTTTTCTTGCAATTGCCTTTTCATCAAAAGCCTTCATTACCTCATGCATGTCCGATTCTGTAAGCTCAATGCACTTTTCCTTGAATTCTTCCGGCAAACCATAGAAAGCTTCAGCCATTCCCGTTGCAATATCAGTCAAGGTATCGCAGTCCCCACCAAGGCTTACTGCAGTCCTGATGACATCTTCAAAACTTGTACCTTCAAGGAAAGCCGTAATTGCTTCAGGGACAGTTTTCTGACAGCTTTCATTATGAAGATATTTTGGACGAATCTCATCACAGGTTCTTGAAAGATCATATTTGAATTCCTTTTCAACATATTCCTTAATCTGAGTCTTGAAATAACCGTTGCGTGCCATCCAGATTACTGAAGCCGTAGCCTCTGCCCCCTTGATTCCTTCCGGATGATTGTGAGTTACTTCTGCAGACCAGCGGGCAACTTCCCTTGTCCTTTCCAAAGTGTCAAAGAGCCAGCCAACAGACGAAACCCGCATGGCAGAACCATTTCCCCAGCTGTTGTAGGGTTCTGTATCTTCATTTAAAAGCCAGAAATAAAATTTACCGCCATATCCAGCATGGGGATATTTACGTCCCCAAAGATGCATG
>JAUNCR010000154.1 GCA_030526505.1 Spirochaetales bacterium | reverse complement strand
GTATTAAAATAAATGCTTCTTCGAAATATCCACAGATTTACTTAATTACAAAGTCAAAAGACCTAAATGTGAAATACCTGGGGAAAAAAGATGCGAATATGATTTCCCGTTATTGCCAAAGAGATTACAGCAAACGGGTACTGAAGAAAATACAGGATTTAATAAATAAACTGGAAAAGTTTTTAAATGGCCTTCCTTCGGAACTTTGTTTCGCTTCCCTGGAAAATTTCCTGGCAGAAAAAAATCAGGTTCGCAGAAAGTATCTGACCGAGTCAGTTTTATCTGATGAGGAGTTTGTGAAGGCGTGGTTGTTTGTGGAATACAAGGGAAAAGCATTTCTTGAAACAAATAGTGAACTTGTCACAGACCGAGGGGAACGCGTCCGGTCAAAAAGTGAAATGCTTATTGCAAATAAACTTGCGACCCTGGGCATTCCGTATCGTTATGAATTCCCTCATAAACTGCGCGACCGGCACGGATTTAAAATAACGGTTTACCCAGATTTTACTTTGCTTAATAAAGAAACTCGCAAAGAAATAATCCTTGAACATTTTGGTCGTATGGATGACCCTGAATATGTTTCACACACTCTAGAAAAACTGAATCTATACGGGCGAAATGGAATTTTTCCTGGCAGCAGATTACTATTCACAACTGAAACTAGCCGGCACCCTTTTGATATGAGGCTATTTGAAAAACAATTAAAAGGTGCCGGCATAATCTAAATCTGGCTTATGGAAGAAAATTTTAATGAACGTAAAACTTCAACTCACCGCTGAATTATATCCAAAAATAAATTGTTAGGAATCTTTATACCATTCTGCTAATATACAATTACCACGTGGAAATAAAAAAAGCAGAGCTAAAAATGAATTACTCAATCGGACAGAACATTAAATCTTACAGAAAGCAGCTGGGTCTCACACAGGAAGAACTGGCTTCCCAGTTTTTTGTAACAGCTCAAGCAGTAAGCAAATGGAAAAGTGATGCGGGTATGCCTGATACAGCTCAGATTGTTCCACTGGCAAAAGCTCTGAATATTTCAAAAGATGCACTGTTCAATGAGTTTTTCTGATTAAGAAAATGCTTTGTGGAAAAAGCATGGTGATGAAGCACGTGAGCACATTGCAAAGCTTCCAGGTATTGAATCAAATATGCTGCAGGAAAATTTCCTGCCGTATCTGGTTTATGCAGAAGGCGGTCAGCGCAGAATTGATGAGCATCTTGGAAAGCTGAAAGCCTGGAACGGCGAAGACAGTAAGCTCTACAAAGATTTTTGTGTAAAGGCAGGTTTATAGAAAATGTCACTGTGGCGGATAAAGGACGAGCTTGGAAATCCAAGCCGTCCGCAAAAAACAATGTTTTTGGTTTCAGCTTTTTTTGATCCTCTTACAAAGCGTATATTGCAAAACCTGATTAATGGAATTGCGGACGTAACAGGAAATCAGTTCATGCTGGAATTTAATGTTCCGCCACATCTGACTTTCCTTCAGATTCAGACCCGCACCGGCCAGGAGCAGCTTGAACAGGCGGTGAAAAATCTTGAAGGAAAACTTAAAGCCGTTCCCCTGACTTTTGCATCCTGCGGTGACGGAATCCCTAACGTTGTTTTTGCAAAAGTCAGAATGACCGATGAACTTAAAACTCAGATTAATCTGATTTATGATGAAATTATTAAAATCCCTGATATAAAAATAAATCCGTACTATCTTCCGGAAAATATTTTTCCACATGTAACACTTGGAAAAACTTTGACCCGGGAACAGCAGGCGGCTGCCATGGATTATGTGAATAAAAACTTTTCCATTTTCGAAGGAATCATTTCTGAGGCAGCACTCACCTGCGGTAAGCCACCTTATCCACTGGTGCATTTTTCTGTCAGGTAATCTTTATATTATTTTCTGAAAACTTTTGAATTGCGTTCCGGAGTCCATTTTGCACGGCGTTCAGGTGGAAGAGATTCAACTGAATCAGCTTTGAAGCCAAGACTCTGGAACCAGTCGCCCGCCTGTGTTGTTAAAATGAAAACCGATTTTACGTTGCGGGCTTTTGCTGCCTGGCAAAGAAACTTAACCATTTTTTCGCCGATGCCCATATGCTTGAAGTTTTCATCAACAGCAACAGCGGCAATTTCGCCTTGTCCGTCCGGATATTTGTGGAGAGCGGCACAGGCACTGATACCACCGTCAAATTCGTAAACAATGTAATCATCAACTTTTTCAAGAAGCTGACTTTCTGTTCTTGGAAGAAGTTTGCCATTTTCAAAGAATGGGCGCATAAGTCCCAGAACACGAGGAACGTCTCCTGTTGTCATCTGGCGGATTCCACCATAGTCACTTGTATAAATCATGGTTCCTGAACCAAGGTCGCTGAAAATTTCACATGGCAGTACGCCGTCAAGATTTCCGTTAAGAATGTGAGCACGTGTAACACCTTTTTCACAGGCGTCTTTTGCAAGTTCCAAAAGTCTTGTTACTAACGACCGTTCGTTAGCCTTTAAAAACTGATCAACTTCTTCAACGGTCATGGCAGGAACATCACCTGTCTCTGAAAGTGCGAAACCTTCAGGAATAAGAATTGATTTCTTTGTTATCCATTACAAAGAAAAGTTTGTCAGCCTTAAGACTTGTTGCAATATTCTGAGCAAGGTTCAGGGAAGAAATATTGTAAGGGTGACCGTTAGAGTTCCATCCGATGCAAGGGAAAATAGGAATAAATCCATCATTAAGAATTTTGTGAACGGCATCAATATCCAGTCTGCTGATTTCACCGGCAGTTCCAAAATCCTGTCCGTCAAGAACGCCTATTGCCCGCGAAGTAACCCAGTTACC
>JAUNCR010000052.1 GCA_030526505.1 Spirochaetales bacterium | reverse complement strand
GTACAGCTGCCCTTTTCTGCCCGGTTATTACCCGGCATCTTTTCCGGTGGAGCCCGGACTTTACCTCACCGCCTTCAGGTATCATCACCCGAAGCGGCGCGATCACATATCCTTAAATTTTTACATTGGTTAAGTTTGACGGTTGACCCGAAAAATTAGTTTTCAAAGTCCATTGACGATGTATCTGGTGAATCCCCATTCTCCATATCGTCGATTTCGTCACCGAAGCCTTCTCCGTCAATAAGGTCTTCGTCGGTATCTTCAACAAGTTCATCACTCTGGAGTGAGTAAACTGTAGATTCGATTGTTTCATCATAGAAGAGGATGCGGCTGCAGTATGGGCAGAAACGAATCTGATCGTTGTGGCGAACTTCGTTTGCAAACTGTGCTGGAAGTACCATGTGGCATCCGTCACAAACATTGCCTGCTACAGCAACAATACCCTTGTTGTTGCGTCTGATGATGCGCTGGAATTTCATGATGATTTCAGGATTGATTCCTTCGCTCATCTGATTTTCCTTATCTGTAAGTTCTGCAAGTCTTTCGTTAAGTTCAGAAACTTCCTTGTCAAGGTTTTCGCGCTGTTCGTTAACATCCTTTTCTGTTGAAGAGATGAATTCTTCGTGTCCGTGGAGGATATCGTTGAGTTCTTCGAGAGCCTTTTCTTCTTTCTGAAGTTCCTTGCGCTTGTCATCTTCAATGGCAGTTGCTTCGTCAATCTGCTTCTGAAGGATTTCATATTCGCGGTGAGTAGAAACGGCATCCATTCCCTTTTCACCTTCTTCGCGCTTTTTCTGTGCTTCTTCAAGCTCTTCCCTAAGCTGTGCTACCTGAGCCTTCTTTTCTTCGTATTCTGTGTTTCTCTGAATATATTCTTTCTTAAAACGGTCGAGAGATTCTGTACTTCCGTCAAGTGTCTTAGGAAGTTCTTCCACCTTAGCCTCAAGCTTATATTTTTCAGCAAGTACATCCTGGAGTTCCTTAAGTCTTTCCAGCTGTTCTGTCATTGGCATTTCTTCTGTCTTCTGCATAAAGCAACCTCTTGTAGTAATACATTTATGTGTAGAGCATAAAATAAGCGTCAGTAAAGTTTACAGAAATTCTTTCCTTATGTCTACACGATATAAGGCATCTCCAGGGAAAAATACCTCCTTGGGATGCCTTTTGCGGAAAATTACGAGTCAATATAGTCGCGCAAACCGGTTGCACGGCGTGGATGACGGAGTCTTCTGAGGGCCTTTGCCTCAATCTGACGGATTCTTTCACGGGTAACATTGAAGTAAAGTCCAACTTCTTCAAGTGTAAGCGAATAGCCGTCGTCAAGGCCGAACCTCATCTTAAGGACTTCCTGTTCCCTCTGCGGCAATGTGCTAAGGACAGAACGGAGCTGTTCCTGAAGCAATGTGTATGCAGTCTGGTTTGCAGGATTTTCAACTTCCTTGTCTTCGATGAAGTCTCCCAATGAACTGTCTTCCTCTTCTCCGATTGGAGTTTCAAGGGAAATAGGTTCCCTGGCAACATTCTTGACCTGCTTAACGCGGGACAATGGCCATGAAAGCTGTGCAGCAATTTCCTCGTCGGTTGGTTCGCGACCAAGTTTCTGCATGAGCTGGCGGCTTTCGCGGACAACCTTGTTGATCTGCTCGATCATATGGACAGGAACACGGATTGTGCGGGCCTGGTCCGAAATCGAACGGGTGATTGCCTGGCGGATCCACCATGTTGCATAAGTGGAGAATTTGTATCCCTTGCGGTACTCAAACTTTTCAACGGCCTTAATGAGACCGATGTTGCCTTCCTGAATGAGGTCGAAAAGCTGAAGCCCGCGGTTTGTATATTTCTTTGCAATGGAAACAACGAGACGGAGATTTGCGTTGATAAGGCGGTTCTTTGCCCTTTCAAGCTGGCGGCGTCCCCTTTCGATTTCCTGTTTCATTTCGATGATTTCGTCTACAGAGTTTTCGAAATCGTACTCAAGTTCACGGAGTTTTCTGTCAATCTTCTGGATTTCAGTATAGTCCGAACGGATTTCATCGGCCGTAAGTCCAAGTTCCTTTTCAAGCTTTACTGATTCCGCACGGATTGCAAGGCGGCGGCCAATGCTTCGTAAGCCCACAGCATCCGTAATGCGGAGCTTTTTCATGCGGCGGTCCTGGATTGTATGATATTCGTCGATTTTCTTTGAAGCCACGATGAACTTGTTGCTGAAAGCCTCGATTTCCTCCGTCTGAAGTTCTGCATCAACAACCTTTTCCTTGATTACATTGCGGAGTGCAATGAGGTTTTCGTCATTGAAGATGTTCATCGATGGGTCTTCAGTATGAAGCTGTTTCTTCAGCTGGATGTATTCAACCATCTGTTCGCGGATTGGCTTTACATATTCAACATAGCAGCTTCTGAGGTGGCGGCGTTCCGCCATAAGTTCATTGATTTCCTTCCTTGCCTTTCCAGGTTCGTGAGGGTCAATCTTCTTGTAAATTGTATGACAGATTGTATAGAACTCAGGAATGATCATTCCGGAATTGCTGATCACCTTCTTGATGATGTTGAGGCCTTCTTCCATCTGCTTTGAAAGGGTAACTTCCTGTTCTGCAGTAAGAAGGTTTTCCTTACCGATTTCCCTAAGGTAAAGACGGATAGGATCGTCAATGCTTGTGTCCTTGTCGTTGGAAACAAGCCTGTTCTTTCCCAAGTCAACATCCTGTCCATCATCATCGCCAAGGCCGTCTTCCGAATCTTCATCGTCGCCGCCATCCTCATCTTCATCTTCGTCAAGAAGTTCGTCTTCTTCCATAACCTGGATGTTGTTCTTTGTGAGAATCTGGAGAACCCCTTCCATTTTTGTGGAATTCACAACTTCTGCAGTGAGGATTTCTGTAATTTCATCCCATGAGATGATCTGCTTTGTGCTGGCATAATCTATAAGTTTCTTGACGAGGGGATCCTGTGCAAGTTCATCCCCGTCAATGTCTTCGTCATCGCCGTCATCGGAAAGTTCAGAAGAAACCTTGTCCTCGATGGAATCAGAATCACTGTCTGAATCATCGTCGTCGGCAAGAATTTCATCATCTTCAAGTTCTTCTTCCTGCTCGATGATTTCGTCTTCAACTTTCTTAGACTTTGCAGCCTTCTTTGCCTTTGGAGCGGCTGCCTTTGCTGTACTTTTTTTATCCGTTGATTTTTTCTCAGGTTGCTTTTTAGCCATTATTAACCCTTTAACCCTTCATGTTATGAATTTTGGAATCAACTTCCATTTTCTGCTTCAGAAGTTCTTCTAACTCAGCCCTATCTTCAGGCAACGAACTGCGGGAAAGCAATTCAATCCTTTCCCTGATCCTAAGTTTTCTGTTTTCAAGCACTTTGTTTTTCAGATAGCGAATACTTTCTTCCGCTGATTCAACGGCACTGTCCCTATGGACATCGGCTGACTTTACAAGAAGTCCCTTAAGCTCGTCATTTTCCAAACGGATAAGAATATTGCTAACGGAAAAACTGTCGCCTTTCAAACAGTCTTCCATGGCAGAATACAGCTGTCTGGAACTTTCTTCCCTAAGATCATCCACTGAAATCTCTTCATGCATTTTCTTGAATAGCGCGACATCGGTTACTGCTGTCATAACAGCCTGCAGCTCGGCAGTAATTGTAATTTTTTCTTTTTTAACTGCCGCAGTCTGATTGTTGTTAACCTGATTCAACTTAGCACGAACATTTTCACGGTTGGAGTAATCCTGGCGAAGAGCCTCCTTGTCAACTGCATATGCCTGGCTAAACAATTCCAGGCAAGATTCCTTTTCTACATTGGACTGCAGAGAATCAATATACTCAAAATATTCCAAAGAAGCCTTTGATTTTCCCCAAGGGGAGTCTTTAGGATACAATTCCTGCAGTTTAGAGATAAGAAATTCGAAATCAAATCTAGAACCGTTTACCTGCTTTGTCAAGTATTCAGCGCCAAAAGTGAGCATAATTTCAGCAGGATCCTTTCCACCCTGCAGCTGCACCACCTTTACCGGTATGTTCAGGCTCCTGCACATAAGGATTGAACGCCTTGTAGCCTTCTGTCCGGCGCCGTCCGAGTCAAAGGACAGCAAAACCTCGTCGACAAAGGGCTTTACGATGTGCAGGTGCTCTATGGTCATGGCCGTTCCAAGTGTGGCAACCGCATAGTCTATGCCACACTGGTGGTAGGCAATGCAGTCCATGTACCCTTCGCAGAAAATGACCTTTTTGTTGCGCCTGATGCTTTCCTTTGCAAAATTGAAGGCGTAAAGGATGTTTCCCTTCTTGTAGTGCATGAGTTCAGGCGAATTCTTGTATTTTGACTGCGCCTCAAAGTCGCTTCCACGGAGGAAACGTCCTCCCATGGCAACACAGTCTCCGTTACGGTCGAAAATCGGGAACATCAACCTTCCGCAGAAGAAGGCAGTGTCCGGTCTTTTTCTATTGAACAGGCCGGAATTGTCAAGGAATTCCTTGGAGTAGTTTTTTCCTTCAAGGAATCGCCTGAGCCAGAAACGGTCTTCCGGGCTGTAACCTATCTTGAACTTTTCAAGGGTTTCCCTGGTAAGGCCACGGTCCGTAATGTAATCCAGGGCAAATTTACCGGCGGGAGTTTCCATAAGGGCATAGTGAAAAGTTCCGGCAATCCTTGTGTAAAGGGTCCTGTATTCTTCCTTTAACTTTGCATTCGGGTCTTCTTTCTGCCTTTCGCTTCCGCCGTTTTCATACTTCAGGGTAACGCCGGCTTTCTTTGCCAGGAGTGAAACAGCTTCGGAAAAGGAAACCTTGTCCATGTCCTTTATAAAATCTATTACGGTTCCCGAAGCATGGCAACTGAAACAGTAGTAGAACTTCTTTTCAGGCGAAACACTGAAAGACGGGGTTTTGTCCTGATGAAAAGGACAGCACCCCCACCAGTCCCGGCCCTTTTGGGTAAGCTGAACGCGCTCCCCTACAACCTGAACTATGTCGGTTCTGTTTGAGACTTCTTCTATTGATTCGCGAGAAATGAAACCTGCCATTACTTTGAAATATAGTTGGTGTTTTCAGCAGCCTTGTGTTCGTCAAAACTGTTGCTGAAGGTATGCCTTCCTGAACTAGGGTCAGTAAGTACAAAGAAATAATAGTTAGTTTTTGCCGGATTGGCAGCCGCTTCAAGGGCAATTGTCCCCGGATTTGAAATAGGACCTTCCGGAAGCCCTGCCCACATGTAGGTGTTGTACGGGCTGTCTATCTTAAGGTCCTTGTAGGTGATTCTGCCCGGATGAGGGAGCCCCTGAATTTCAGTGATAATGTATTCGATGGTGGCACAGGAATATAGCCCGATGTTGTGCTTGAGCCTGTTGGTGAAAACGCTTGCAATCACCGGAGCTTCATCCCTTATGCGGTATTCCCTTTCAACAACGGAAGAAAGGATCACAGTATCGTGAAGTTTCTTAGGGTCAAAATCAACAAAGGACGGAATATCGGAAATCTTTGAATAGAAATTATCAACCATGGTGCGGACAATGTCGTCGCCCTTCATTCCGTGAATAAAGAAATATGTGTCTGGGAAAAGGTAGCCTTCAAAATTCAAAGCCGGTATCCCGTATTCCTCAAGAAGCTTTTCGTTCCTGCAGGAAGCAAGAAATGCTGCGGCAGTGCAGACATCCTTTTCTTCAAGGATCCTTGCAATCTTGGATTTTGTAAGCCCTTCAGGAATGCTAACCGTAATGTATTCCTGTTCGCCGGACTGAAGGAGTTCATACACTTCCCTAAGGCTCATGGAACTTCTGAATGTGTAGGTTCCGCTTTTAAGGGTGAAATTTTCGGACCTGTTGAAAAGGTTGAACCTTACGGCAAGATAAAGGACCTTTGAGGACCTGATGAATTTTTCCTTTTCAAGGGTTTCGGCAACAAGCCTGACGGAAGTACCTGCAGGCACGCTGATTTTACCCACATATTCATCTTCAAGGCCAGTGACAGGCTTTATGGAATAGAACCAATAGGAGATTCCAAAAACGACGGCCACAAAACCTGCAGCAATAATCCAGAGGAAAAAGGAAAGAATGAACGATAGTATTTTTTTCGCCTTGATCATGAAGGTAATCCTTAGAGTACTATTTCCTGGCCCTCGCGGGACATGTGGATTTTAACATCACTGCCCGCAGCATTGTACTTCTGGTAGTTGATGCCTGCAGAAAGGATGGAATCAAGCTTCTTGTCGTCGTATGCAGGTTCATGGTGGAAGAAATAAAGGTCGGAAACATTCCATAGAGATGCAAATTCCACTGCACGGCTAAAGGAACTGTGCCCCCAGTTGACCTTTTTTGCTGCTTCCGGATTTGTATACTGGCTGTCAAGGACAAGAACATCTGCATCCTGGAAATAGAAGTTTCTTTCTATTCCCTTGTCAAAGTCGCTTGGCTGGAGTTCAGCATCGGTGCAGTAAATGAATTTCTTATGGCCTTCAAGGAATGAATACGAATAGGAATCCCCCGGATGGAACATCTTGTGGCATTCGATCTTCATGCCGTAAAGCTCCATAGGAACCCCTTCTTCCATTTTATGAAAGCGGCACTGATTCTTTACAGACTTCCAGCATCCGTTTGGAGGAAAGAAAGGGGTCGAACTTTGCTTTTCAAAGTATTCCTCAACATTTTCAAATGGAGAATAAATGTCGATTTTCACGGCCGGATTAAAGGAAGGTCCAAAGAAAGGGAACCCCTGGATATGGTCCCAGTGCAGGTGCGAAAGGAAAATCGTGTAGTGCCTGTCTTCCGGCTGCTTTCCATACATGGCGTAATCGCGAAGTCCTGTACCGCAGTCAAGGAGGATGACTTCTCCGCTTTTTGGCCTCAATTCGATGCAAGGGGTGTTTCCGCCGTAAGTTCCGTAAATCCAGTCAGGCAGGGAGGAAATGAATTTCATCTTTGACTCGGCAGACTCAAGGTCCTTCGGAGTAATCCTGGCAATGGCAGCAGTTAGCTTGGCCTGAACATTTTCATTGTTCAATGGTTTTGGCAACGACCCGCGTACTCCCCAGAAATGAATGAACATTTATAAATCCTCCCACATCAATAAGCGAGAGATACGGGACTCGAACCCACAACCTTCGGCTCCGGAGGCCAACGCTCTATCCAGTTGAGCTAATCTCTCATTAAGTTTAAAAAGATATAACCTACTCAATATAATGTCAACGAGCGAAGTCAAAAGCCCTTGAAAATGGGAAATCTCCAAAATTTCTAAAATTTTCCATATCAAACCGTTATATTTATAGCATAAAAATAAAATTTTTATTATATTCTTTTTCCATGGAACCAATCATTTTAGCTTCGGCTTCTCCAAGAAGGCAGCAGATCCTCAAGTCTCTTGGAATCCCTTACATCGTAAATCCTGCAGACATTGACGAAACAATTCCCAAAGACATCAAGGCCGACAAGGCTCCGGAATACCTTGCCGCCAAAAAAGTAGACGCGGTGGTCCGAAAAATGTCCCAGGACAACGAAATCGGTTGGGTTCTTGCAGCGGACACAGCCATCGTCTACAAAAACAAAATATACGGAAAACCAAAGGACATCGACGAAGCCAGGTCGTTCCTCAAGCTGTTCCAGGGGAACACCCACAAGGTCATCACCGGGGTTGCCCTCTACAACGGTTCCCTCCATTACATGTCACTAAGGACAAGCGTAAACAAGGTCACTTTTGCCCCAATGACGGACAGGGAAATCGAATGGTACCTGTCCACTGCAGAATGGCACGGTGCTGCAGGCGGCTACAGGATTCAGGAGAACGGTTCCTGCTTCATCAGCAAAATCGAAGGCACAGAAAGTTCTGTTGTGGGGTTGCCTATATATGAACTTTGTGATATGCTACGCGAGCAAAATTATAAACTTTTCGAAGGGTAATTCTATCCTTTGGATTTAGTTCATTCGTAGAATGGACATTTTGCCGGGCATTTGACATTGCCGTGTGCTTGTCAGGTGTTACGAAATCATCCGGACTGCATTGACAGTCACGAGAAAAAGATCAGGAAGGAAAAGCCTGCCCGTATTTTAAGGAAACAGGTCATAAGGTTTTTCCGGTGAAGGAGTACTCAAATGGCAGTAGTAACCATGAAGAGTTTGCTTGAATCAGGTGTACACTTTGGTCACCAGGTAAAGCGTTGGGATCCACGTATGAAGAAGTATATCTTCGCAGAACGCAATGGAATCCACATCATCGACTTGCAGAAGACAATCACTGCAATCAAAGACAGCTACGATGTTATCCGCAAGGTTGCATCAGCTAACAAACCAGTTCTTTTCGTTGGAACAAAGAAGCAGGCACAGCAGGCTATCGCAAAGGAAGCAGAACGCTGTGGCATGTACTACGTAAACAGCCGCTGGCTCGGTGGTACACTCACAAACTTCGCAACAATCAAGAAGTCCCTCCTCCGTCTCAAGAAGATTGAAAAGATGGAAGTTGACGGAACATTCGAAAACCTCACAAAGAAAGAAGTAGCTAACCTTCTCAAGGAAAAGGAAAAGCTCACAAAGAACTACGGCGGAATGAAGGATATGAAGGAACTCCCAGGAGCAATCTTCATCATCGACACACACAAGGAACAGATCGCTGTAGCAGAAGCACGCCGCATGGGTATCCCAATCGTTGCTATCGTTGATACAAACTGTAACCCAGAAGGAATCGACTACCCAATCCCAGGTAACGACGACGCTATCCGCGCTATCTCCCTCTTCACATCAATCATTGCTAACGCAGTAATTGAAGCAGACAACGAACAGGGACTCAAGATCATCGATACACTCGGTGACGAAGAAGAAGTTACAACAGACGCTTCAACAAAGAAGGATGACGAAGAAATCGTTGACTATTCTAACTATCAGCCTACAGAAGCTAAGGAAGAAGATGTAGAAGCTGACAAGAAAGAAAGCGAACTTCTTGACGAAGACAACTACACAAACAAATAATCTAACGGGGAACTGAACGGTTCCCCTTACAAACCTACTTATAAGGATACTAAAATGGCTATTACAGCAGCAATGGTAAAAGAATTGTTCAAGGCAACTGGTGCTGGTATGCTTGATTGCAAGAAGGCACTTACAGATGCTAACGGTGATATGGCAGAAGCAGAAAAGATCCTCAAGGAAAAGGGTCTCGCTGCAGTTGCAAAGCGTTCAGAAAGAGCAACATCTGAAGGACGCATCTACATCAAGCAGGAAGGAAACAAGATTGCTATCGTAGCAGTTACTTGTGAAACAGACTTCGTTGCAAAGAACGCTGACTTCATCGCAACAGGTGAAAAGGTTCTTGATGAAGTTCTCGCAAAGGGATACACAGAAGCTAACGACGAACTCAAGAACATGGTTCTCGACTTTGCTACACGCACACGCGAAAACATGTCTTTGAGCACAGTTAAGCTCATCGAAGTTCCAGCTGATGCATCTGCAGGAATGTACATCCACACAGACTACAAGCAGGCAGCTGTTGTAGTAATCAAGGGATCTGCAGACGACAAGGTAAAGGAATTCGCACGCGATTGCTGTATGCACCTTGTTGCAGAAACACCTGCTTACAACACAAGAGCAGAAGTTCCAGCTTCATACATCGAAGAACAGAAGAGCATCTTCAAGTCTCAGATGGATCAGGACGAAAAGATGGCTTCTAAGCCAGAAAATGTTAAGGAAGGAATCCTTCAGGGCAAGATCAACAAGCACCTTGCTGAAATCTGTTTTGAAGACCAGATGTTCGTTAAGGATGACAAGAAAACAGTTAAGGCAAAGCTTGACGAAGTTGGAAAGTCAGTTGGTGCAACACTTTCATTTGCTGACATCAACCTCCTCCTCCTTGGACAGTAATTTTTAACAAATAATGATAGCGGTCTACCTTTCGGGGCTGACCGCTATTTAAGTTTATGTCATACAGTGCAGTTTTTTACTGCACCAGATTTTTAACCTTTTATTTATGGAGACAATTATGGCAGACAACGAAAGCCGCATGGAAAAAACAGTAAACGCCCTCAAGGATGAATACAACACAATCCGCACAGGTCGTGCAAGCGCATCTATTTTGGACAAGGTTCGCGTAGACTACTACGGAACACCTACTCCTATCAGCCAGGTTGGAACAATTTCAGTTCCAGATGCTCGTTCACTTGTAATTTCTCCATTTGACAAGTCAATTATGGGTGACATTGAAAAAGCAATTCAGAAGGCTGAACTTGGATTGAACCCAAACAACGATGGAAAGGTAATCCGCATTGCAATTCCACCGCTAACAGCAGACCGCCGCAAGGAACTCGTTAAGCAGGCAAAGGCAACTGCTGAAAACTACCGCACAACAATCCGCAACATTCGTCGTGACGGTAACGATGATCTCAAGAAGCAGCAGAAAGCCGGCGAACTTACTGAAGATCAGTTGAAGACAGAAACAGACAAGCTTCAGAAGCTTACAGATAAATACATTGATGAAATCAATAAGGTTTACGAAGCTAAAGAAAAGGAAATAATGGAATAATTTCCCATGTCAGATTCATCAGTTTCAACTAGCATTGAAATAAACAGGGACCAGTTGCCACAGCATGTTGCAGTCATCATGGATGGCAATGGTCGCTGGGCTAAAAACCGAAATCTTATCCGCACAAATGGACATACAGAAGGTCTGAAAAGGGCAAAGGAAATTGCTAAGGCAGCTTCCGACCTGGGTCTTAAGTTCATCACTTTCTATGTTTTTTCAACTGAAAACTGGAAGCGCACAAAGGAAGAAGTCGGCTTTCTGATGAATCTGACCCACACCTACCTGCTTTCTGAATTTGCCTTCTGCAAGGAAAACGGCATCAGGGTAAAACTTTTGGGAGACAGGACAGGCTTGCCTAAAAATGTTCAGGAAGACCTGAACAAGATTGAAAAGGACACGGAATCTTTCACAGACAAACTCACTATTTGCCTTGCCATCAACTATGGCGGAAGAAACGAAATAATCCGTGGAATGAAGAAACTCATTGCCCGTGGCATTGATCCGGAAACAATTACAGAAGAATCAATTTCAGGAAGTTTTGATGTTCCAGAACTTCCCGATGTTGATTTATTGATAAGAACAGGCGGAGAAAAAAGACTGAGCAATTTCTTGATGTGGCATTCTGCTTATGCCGAGCTTTTGTTTAAGGACACCCTCTGGCCTGCTTACCATAAAGAAGAATTCTACAGTGACATTGCAGAATTCCAGAAAAGAACTAGAAGATTTGGAGCTGTACCTCAATGAGTAAAGTTGCTTCCCGTTTGTTTACATTTTTTGTTGGCGTTCCCCTTATGATCGGTATCGTGATGTGGCCTTCCCTAAACCATCTGCCACTTCACCTGGTGCTTATTCTTGCAGCCTCTGTTGGTGCAAGCGAACTTCACGACATCTTTGCAGTGAACCACAAGTTGCTACCAATAAAGTTTTTGGTTTGCTGCTCGGCCTTCATTGCCACCGTTGCCGCACTCTTTGCCGTTCTTCCCGCAATTTTCAACTTCAATCATCCTTATGGTCAGGAAATCATTACTTTCGCTTACATTCTTGTACTCCTTTTGATTCTTGTACTTGAAGTTTTCACTGCCCCTGATTTCAAGGATTCCCTTGATAAGATTGCAACTTCCGCTTTCGTCATCACTTACACAGGATTTCTTTTGACCTTCATTTCCAGAATGACAATCTGGCAGATGAACGGAACGAGCATAACAACTCCTTGCATCTGCATTTTCCTTCTCATGGTATTCTTTACTGACAGCATAGCCTGGTTCTTTGGTGTGCTTTTGGGAAAGAGCACAAGAGGATTGGTTAAAGCAAGTCCAAACAAGAGCCTCGTAGGATTTTTCGGTGGATTGCTGGGGGCAGCTGGTGCAGGCGTCATCGGCTACTTCATATGGCAGGACCTTTTTGAAGGCGGTCTTGTAAAACTTATTGTAACAGGCGTACTCATCGCCTTCTCATCCATTGTCGGCGACCTTGCGGAATCTGTATTCAAGCGTTCTGCAGGAGTAAAGGACAGCGGAAACATTATTCCTGGACGCGGCGGAATGCTGGACTCACTTGATTCCATCGTAATGTCCGCACCTATTTTCTACATCCTCTTCTCCATTTTCTTTGGGCCATTCAACTGATGAAAAAAAGAGTTTTAGTTCTTGGGTGCACGGGTTCCATCGGAAAGCAGACGATAGACATCTGCCGCAACATGCCGGAAGATTTTGAAGTTTGCGGTGTTGCAGCAGGTAAAAACGAAAAAGCCGTTGCTGAACTTTGCAGGGAATTCAACTGCGAAGGAACAGTATTTTCCCGTGACGGAATCAAGGGAATCGAAAACCTCATAAAAAACTCAAATGCCGACATTGCCGTAAACGGTATTGCTGGAGCAGCCGGTCTTGAACCTAGTGTTCTGGTCTTAAAAAACGGAATCGACCTGGCCCTTGCAAACAAGGAAACTGTCGTAATGGCATGGCATGTTGTAAAGGATCTTGCAGCAAAAAACAATTGCCATATTGTGCCTGTAGACAGCGAACACAGCGCCATATTCAACCTTACACAGAAAATCGGAACTGAAAACCTTTCTGAAATCGTAATTACTGCCAGTGGCGGTCCTTTTAGAAAACTTTCCGATGAAGAACTGAAGACCGTTACAGTTGAAGATGCCCTGAAGCATCCTACCTGGAACATGGGGCCAAAAATTACAATTGACAGCGCTTCCCTTGCAAACAAAGGGCTTGAAGTAATTGAAGCCGTCCGCCTCTTTGATTTTTCACCTGACAGGGTAAAAGTTGTAGTTCATCCACAGAGCCTGATCCACTCCCTTGTACGCACAAAAGACGGAGTCCTTTACGCCCAGATTTCAAATCCGGACATGAGGCATCCAATCTACGGTGCCCTGGTATGGCCAGAGTACAGGGAAAACTACCTTGAACCTTTTGACCTTGCAACTTGCGGCGAAATGTCTTTCTTCCCGCCTAGAATGGATTCATTCCCTTTGCTGGCCCTCGCCTATGAATGTGCAAGGAAAAGCAATTCCTACACAATAGCCTTCAATGCTGCCAACGAAATTGCTGTTGCAGCTTTCATCGATAAAAAATGTTCTTTCCTTCAAATTGCAGAAATAGTCTCAAAAACCCTTGAAAAGGACTGGTCCATGACTCCGGATACCCTTGAAAAGGTTTATGAGGCGGACAAGGCTGCAAGAAAGACTGCAGAAGAAATCCTTTCATCACTGATTGCCCGTTAGGCAGGAGATAAGATTTGACTTTCATACTGGGAATCTTCGGACTCGGCATCCTTGTGTTTTTTCATGAACTTGGACATTTCATTGCGGCAAGAATGTCAGGTGTAAAGGTAGAGGCCTTTTCAATCGGCATGGGGCCCGTATTGCTCCACCACACCCATGGTGATACTGACTACAGGATTTCCCTAATTCCCCTTGGCGGTTACTGTGCTATGAAAGGTGAACAGGATTTCAAGAATGCCCTTGAAGACAACTTGAAGACCATCGAGGCAAGCAAAGATTCCTTTTATGGCGTACATCCCTTAAAGAGGCTTTTCATTGCCTTTGCAGGTCCTTTTTTCAATTATTTCCTTGGTTTCATGTTTCTTTTTCTGATTTCAAGCATCGGGTACATTTACTATACCGCGGGGAACAAGGTTTCCATGGCAGACGAAGTGTATCCTGAACTCCATTCCGCCGCCCATGAAGCAGGAATGGAAACTGGAGATACAATCGTATCCCTTAACGGCACTGAAGTTGCCGACTTTACTGAAATCGCCGCCTACATTTCCACAAGGCCAGACGAAGACATCATTGTTTCCGTGGACCGTAACGGAACCCCACTTGAATTTGTTGTACATACAGATCTTGATAGGGAAACCGGGAGCGGAAAAATGGGCATAGTTTCCGACAGCAGTTCCATAATCCAGAAGGAACGCAAGGGAAAAGGCTTTGCCGGCTCAGTAAAGGAAGGTTTTTCCGAGTCTTTGAAAGTCATCACGATGACCGTAAAAAGTGTCAGGGTTCTGTTTAAAGGCGTGAAAGTTCAGAATGCGGTGTCAGGTCCTGCAAGAATCACTTCCATGCTGGGAGACACGATCCAGAACGGATTCAAGGCCGGATTCAGGGCGGGAATTGTAAGCACACTTGAATTTCTTGCAATCATTTCCATTTCCCTTTTCATGACTAACCTTCTTCCGGTACCGATTCTTGACGGAGGCCTTATACTTTTTGCCTTCATAGAATGGGTTTCAGGAAAAAAACTTTCACCTAAGGTCCTGTACTATATCCAATTGGCAGGAATTGCTATAATAGCAGCATTGATGGTGTTCGCCCTTTTTGGAGACTTCATGTACTTCATCAAAAAGTAAAAACGGAGAAACATTATGAAAATGAATAGAATTTTATACAGTTTGATATTATTTTTTGGGACAGCAGCTTTTGGACAGGCCTATGTTTCAACACAATCCCATGAAGGAAAAGTAAACTTCATACAGCCACTTGAAACTGCAGCAAATTTTGACAGCAGCTTCTATTCGGCAGGCAGCGACGGCTTCCTTGTAAAGTGGTCTCCTGACGGCATGGGTGAACATTACCAGGTTTCAGACCTTCAGATTCAGAAAGTTGCAAGAAATCCTGTGACGGGTGATGTTGCAGTTTATGAGACCGACGGCATTTCAGTTCACCGCATTACGGTAATCGACCCTAGAACTTTTGGAAAAAGATTTTCAAAGAGATTTTCCGACTCCATTGCATCAATCACCTTCTCTGCAAAGGGAAACTATCTTCTTGTAGGAACAAACGCAGTCAACGGCTGTTTCATTCTTAACGCAAGAACCGGTAATGTAACAAAGAAAATCAGCGATGTACCTGGTATCGTCACGATGGCAAAAACCGGGGCATCAGAAAAGAAGGCAGTCCTCTATTCAAGAACCGGCGCCATCATTTACTACAACATGCAGACTCACAAGGCAGAAAAGAAATTCTCAACAGTCCCTGCATTGCAGCAGCCTTTGATTTTTGGAACAGGAAAACTCAACAACAGGCTTTTTGCAGGAATCAAGGACAACATGGTCTATATTATTGATGCTGCCGACGGTAAAACCCTTGCAACTTACCCTGCAAACAACGGCCTCATTTTTGCATCGGAATACGACCAGGGTGACAAGCAGGGCCTCTACTTTACTTCAGAATCAGGAAGAAGCTGGTCACTCCGCCTTGTCAATGCGGAAAGCCTTAAAAAGCTTCTTACAGGATTCAATGTTCCTTCTCCTCTCATCGTAAAGAATTTCACCGGTCTCAAAAGCCGCGACGCCTTCTCCTGCGCTTCAAAGAATGCAGGTTCAATCATGCTTGGCACCCAGTCGGGAAACATCTACACAATGACTGACATTCCGGAATCAGAACTTTTCAGCCTCTTTGCAATTACGGAGAACATGTATCAGAAGATCTATGACATTGATGCAAGCGGAAACGAGTTCTACTTCCTTACAAACAACAGCATTTACAGGACTTCTTTTGATACTAGGGTCATGAGCAGGATCGGAACAAATCCAAGCCAGACAAACCTCATCAAATGCAACGACAAGATTGTCTTGTGGTCAAGAAACACTGCAAAATCAGTCCAGGTACTTTCACTTGATGGAAGTGACAATGCGGAAGCTCTCTTTAATCCGGCAAACCAGATCAGGGCACTTAGGGTTGCAGGAAACAAAATCGTCTATGTATCAGGCACAAGCACGGTTTTCATCTATAACTTTGAAGACGGTTCCAACAATGAAGTTTATAACGGAACGTCAATTCAGGATGCAGTCCTCATTGATGAAAACACCCTTTATGTTGCAAAGACGGGAACAGGCCGTGGCGACAGTCCCCTCATCAATGTAAACCTTCATACAGGTGAAACCGTACCTTTGAAGTTCAACGGGGATGTAGCCTTCTCCCTTAGTTTTGATTACGGCAACGAAAATTCCAACCTCTACGGCATTGGAATTAATTCTGCTAACGGCATAAGGACAGAAGTGTTCTCGTACAACCCAAGGACAAATGTGCAGTCCTCTCTTTTCAGCCTGTCTGCAGAAGACAGCACAGCCTTTACATCAATCAAGCTGCCTTTGATCTTTACAAACATCGGCAAGAATACAGTAAGAGCCTGTAATACTGGAACCAGAAAGACTACAGTCTACAAGCGCTCTGCTTCCATGCCAATCAAGGCTGCATCTACGGGAACAAAAGTTGCAATCCTTAACCGCAACGGCAGCATTTCCTGGTACAATGCAGGATCCCAGGTTCTCATAGCAGACTGGGTTCTTACAACAGACGGCGAATGGTTTGACCTGGTAAACTAGCCTAGAATCAGCAGAAACAAAAAAAAGGACCTTGCGAAAGGTCCTTTTTTTTTATCAAGCCATCACTTTAACAACCGCGGAAGATTGCCTCGTTGTAGATTTCAAGATACTTTTCTGCAGCTTCATCCCAACCGAAGGTCTTCTTCATGCCGGTCTGCTGCATCTTCTTGATGTGGTCCTTCTTGTTGTAGTAGGCCCAAACTGCCCAACCTACAGTGTCATAAATTGCACGAGGTGTAAGCTGCTCGAATACGAAGCCTGTTCCGTCACCAGTTTCCTGATTGTAGTTGTCCACAGTATCGGCAAGACCACCTGTCTTACGAACGATAGGAAGAGTTCCGTAAAGCATGGAATAAATCTGATTCAATCCACAAGGCTCATATTTGGAAGGCATAAGGAAGAAGTCTGAACCTGCTTCAATAAGGTGGCTCAAGGCATCATCGTAGCCAATATAAGCACGGAAGTTTGGAAGCTTAGACTGAAGGTTGCGGATTTCATTTTCACACCAGGCTTCACCGCTACCAAGAACAACCACCTGAACCTTCATGTCTGTACAGATCTGGTAGATCGAACCGTAAGACGGCGCAAAGATTTCCGCAATGCCCTTCTGATCTGCAAGACGAGTAACAATACCGATTACAGGAATGTCAGGGTTGATTTCAAGCCCCATTTTCTTCTGGAGTTCTTCCTTACAGATGGCCTTACCCTTCATGTCCTTTGCAGAATATTTTGCAGGAATCTTCTTGTCGACTTCTGGACTCCATTCCTTAAGGTCAGCTCCGTTAAGAACACCGCGGACAACTTCACTGCGAACACGCAAAAGCCCGTCCATACCGAATCCACCTTCAGGTGTCTGGATTTCCTTTGCATAGGTTGGAGAAACGGTTGTAATCATGTCAGCAGAAGTTACGCCAGCCTGAAGGAAGTTGATTCCACCGTTATGTTCAAACCCTGCACCATAGTACAATCCCCAGTCAATACCAAGGGATGTAAATGAATCCTTTGAATACTGTCCCTGATATCCCTGGTTGTGAATTGTAAGTACAGAAGCAGTCTTTTCAAAACCGCAGTAGCGGCAAACATGCTTAAGGATTGCAGGTGCAAGACAGGCAGACCAGTCATGGCAATGGATTACATCAGGATACCAGCCAAGCTTGCGGCAAAGCTGGAAAGCACCGTGGTTGAGGACCGCAAAGCGATATGGATTGTCATGGAAGTCTGTTTCAGACGGAACACCATAAACACCATCACGGCCAAAGCACTGTTCGTGGTCAATGAAATATACGGAAAGCTTGTCGCATCCCGGCATTGTAGTTGTGTAAACAGCAGACCATGTTTCCTGCTGTCCAGCAGCAATAGCCATAGGACCTTCAAGCAATGTAAGCTTGCTTCTGTCAATCTTGTAATAGCGAGGCATAACGATCTTTACATCGTGCCCCATTTTTGTAAGTTGGATTGCAAGGGCACTTACCATGTCGGCAAGACCACCTGTCTTTGCAAAAGGTACTGTTTCAGCTGTTACCATTAAAATCTTCATAGAGTAGCTCCTTTTCCAGTTTATTTTTTAAGGTCTGCCATTGCTTTTACAAAGGCGTCTTTAGAGTTTTTGATAGAGTCGGCACTTACGCAATAAGCCATTCTTATCCAGCCCTTTCCGCCGAATCCGCTGCCAGGGGCAGTCAAAATAAGGTATTTCTTAAGGTAATCGCAGAAAGCCATGTCATCGCCATTGAAGCAGTCAGGCGCCTTGCACCACATGTAGAAGGCTCCTTCAGGTACAATATGCTCGATGCCGGCAGCATCAAGGACATCCATAACCATGTTGCGTCTTGTTTCATAAAGGCTGTAGTCAACCTTGGCATTCCAGGTTTCTGCAACAACGCGCTGGAAGAATGCAGGTGCATTTACATAGCCCAAAACGCGGGTTGTAAAGATGCAGGCTGCCACAACATCATTCTTGTCGGGACAGGCAGGATTTACGCAGATGTATCCGATTCTTTCGCCAGGCAATGAAAGGTTCTTTGCAAATGATGTAACTACAATTGAACTGTCGTAGATTGGGAAAGCACCAGGAACTTCCTTTCCGTCATAAACGATGGCACGGTATGGTTCATCGCAAACAAGGTAAGGCTTTCTTCCGCATTTTGCAGCGTGTTCTTCAAGCACCTTTGCAAGGGCTTCGATTTCTGCCTTTGTATATACGCGTCCTGTTGGATTGTTAGGGCTATTGATGAGTACGGCTGCAGTCTTTTCATTCAAGGCGGCCTTTATTGCATCCACATCAAGACTAAAGTCAGGCTTTGTGTTTACTTCTACAAGTACGCCGCCATGATTTTTTACATAATGCTTGTATTCAGTAAAATATGGTGCTGGAACAACTACATTGTCCCCTTCGTTCAAAATTGCCTTGAAAAGCGCATTTAAGGCACTTGCAGCACCAACAGACATGATGACGCAGTCACCTGTAACCTTTACGCCCTGTTCCTGGCTTGTTTTTTCAGCCATGGCATCGCGGCAGAACTGGAATCCGGCATTTGGCATGTAGCCGTGAAAATTCTTTTCGCGACAGAGGGCCACATTCTTTTCCATGGAAGCCTTTACTTCTACCGGTGGCTCAAGATCAGGATTACCGATGCTGAAGTCAAAAACCTTGTCATTGCCGTACTGGGCCTTGAGTTTGATTCCTTCCTCAAACATCTTGCGGATTACACCGGCACCCTTGCTGGTCATTGTTTCTTTTATGTTATTTGAAATTGGCATAATATGCTCCAAATGTTGATTTTGATTGCAAATATTATACCACAAGAAAATGAATAATTAAATGAAAATGAAAAGAAATTGCATTAAACCGCAAATCCATTTGAAGAAT
>JAUNCR010000153.1 GCA_030526505.1 Spirochaetales bacterium | reverse complement strand
AACAAGCCGCTTTTTCAGTACGGAGCTCCTTGATGCAACTGCCATTGCGGTTTCTGCTTTAACAGGAAATAAAGATACGGCCTCCCAAATAAATCTTCTTCTCAATGTTGGGGAAGAGGTAGAAGAAATAACTAAAAGAAATTCTTATGGAAATCTGGCACATAGTCTTTTGTCATCTAATGAACCGGTTCAGATTGTTGAAGGGTTGAATGAAAGGACTGTTCCGATAACATCAATTAAAAAAGGTGATGTTGTTGTAATACGACAAAGTGGGCTTATTCCTGCTGACGGACAGATATTGGATGGGGAAGGAATGATAAATCAGGCCAGTATAACTGGAGAATCCCTTCCGGTTTCCAAAAGACCAGGAGACTCTGTTTTTGCAGGAACACTTCTTGAAGAAGGTGAAATATATATAAAAGTCATTCAGACAGGAAAGGAAACTAAAGTACAGAACATAATTGATATGATTGATAATTCGCAAAATCTAAAGGCTGCTGCTCAGCAAAGGTCTGAAATGATTGCGGAAAGAATAGTTCCTTTTAATTTCATGCTTACGGCTGCAACCTGGTTTTTGACTGGAAATATTGTAAAAACAATGGCAACCCTCATGGTTGATTATTCCTGCGCAATGAAACTTTCCGCTCCAATTGCGGTTCTTTCTGCCATGAAGGAATGTGCATCAAAAGGCATTACCGTAAAGGGCGGAAAATACCTTGAGGAAGCAGCTCTTGCGGATACTGTGGTATTTGATAAAACCGGAACTTTGACATTTGCAAATCCAGTTTTGGGTAAGATACATCCTATGGAAGGATTTTCTGAGGACGAGGTACTAAGGATTGCTGCATGCCTAGAGGAACATTATCCCCATCCCCTTGGAAGGGCTGTTGTTCATGCTGCTTCAGAGAAGAATCTAATCCATCCAGAAAACCACACGAAGGTTGATTACATAGTAGCCCATGGAATTGCATCAACTTTTGAAGGAAAGAAAATAAGAATAGGAAGTGCACACTTCATATTTGAAGATGAAAAAATCCCGTGTCCGGAAAATCTTGATGACATTCAAAGGGAAGCCGGCGAGGAAGGATATTCCCTTCTTTATCTTTCATATGACGGGAAACTTATAGGTGTTCTTTCTATTGGAGATCCTGCTCGTCCTGGTACCGATAAAGTCATTAAGCAGTTGCAGGAACTTGGTTTGGAAAACTGCATTATGATTACCGGTGATACTGATGGTGCTGCCGCAAAGATTGCAGGGGAATGCGGCATTACGAGATGGATTAGTCAGGCATTACCTGAAGATAAGGTTAGGTTCATAGAGGAAGAAAAATCAAAAGGACATAAGGTCATAATGATGGGAGACGGAATAAACGATGCTCCTGCTCTGTCATCTGCCAATGTAGGTATTGCAGTAGAAGGTTGCAGTGCTATAGCCGGTGATACGGCAGACATTCAGCTGCAAAAAAGTGGCCTTGAAAATCTTGTGACTGTCCGAAAACTTGGAATGGGGTTACTGGAAAAAATCAATTCAAACAACAATGTGATTGTTGGAGTCAATTCCGGCCTGATGCTTCTTGGAATGTTTGGTTTGATTTCTCCACAAATGGCTGCCATTTTACATAACGGTACCACTGTGGCAATCAGCCTGAAATCCATGCAGCCGATATTAACAGATTCTTGAGGAGTAAATGATGATTATAACCAGCTATATTCCTGGCAGGGTAAGACTAAGGGCAAAAATTTTTACTGATGGTGAAATATACTCACGGGCTGAACAGATTTTCAAATCGTCTTTTGGAAGTTCAATAAAAAATTATGAATATAATCCTGTAAATGGGAGCATACTCATTGAATATGATGGTTCTGCCATCCCACTTGAGAAATTGATGGGACATACGGATTTTTTCAGGAAATTGAATTATCAGGCTGAACATTTTTCTTCCAGAAACAGAGAGATAATTTTTTGTATGCTCAATGATCTGGAAAAATTGCTCAAGGAATTATGACAAGGAGTTTCTTTCATGAATGACTGTAATGCTGGAAATGAAATAGACTTTCATGAGGTAATTGATTGTATAGTAAGTGCACTTGATGCAAAGGATCCCTATACGGCAGGTCATTCGGAACGGGTTAGTGATATGGCTACTGTGGTATGCAATCTTCTAAAAATGAAGGAAGAGGACATTCAGTCTGTACACATTGCTGCCCATTTGCATGATATTGGAAAAATTGGCGTTCCTGACAGGGTATTGCTTAAGTCAGGAAAACTGGATGAGGATGAATGGAAAGAATTGAAGAAGCATCCTGAAATTGGTGCAGAGATTCTAAGTAAATCACATCATCTAAGCAGGCTGAAGGATATTGTTCTGCATCATCATGAACGATTTGATGGCAAAGGCTATCCTTCAGGATTAAAAGCCAAAGAAATTCCTTACGGTGCAAGAATAATTGCAATTTGTGATTCCATTGATGCCATAACTTCAAACCGTTGCTACCGTAAGGCTCATGATTTTGATTTCTGCCGTACAGAAATAGAAAAAAATCTTGGCCTCATGTATGATCCTGAAATAGGAAGGCTTGTATTGGATAATTGGGAAAAAATCATTCAGGTTTTGCAAGGCTGAAAATTTTTATTTTCCTGTATTTTTATTTATGTGATTTTTGATGCATTCAAAAGTTTCCGAGCTGATGTCATGTTCAATCTTGCAGGCGTCTTCTGCAGCTGTTTTTTCTGAGACACCAATTTTAATGAGCATTTCAGTAAGGACCGTATGCCTTTCGTATATTGTTTCTGCAATTTTAAGTCCCTTTGCCTTGAGGGAAATATTGCTTTCCTGATCTATCCTAAGATATCCTTCGTTTTCAAGATTGTGAATT
>JAUNCR010000152.1 GCA_030526505.1 Spirochaetales bacterium | reverse complement strand
TTCACTTGCAAAGAGCATCAGGCATAGATTCGGTGGATTATCAGATTCAAAATACATATTCCTTAAATCAGAAAAAAAGCACGATGACAGGGTAATCAAATTCAATTCTGAGAGGAATTATATAATTGATTATATAGCTGACTGCATGATCTTAAGCCGAGAGGAATTCCTTAAGGAAAAAAACTTACAGCTTAATGATGATTATTATTGGTACAGATACAACTCAAATATTGGCGACCCAAAAGAGGATCCAATGGAAGATGATTTTGACTATTCAAAATATCAATATTACATAGGCTTCTGGGAACCTTATTTTGGATATGGATACAGAGTAAGATATGAACTTGGAAATTCAAGGATCATTACTTCAAGACAGGTGGACTATGTAGAAGTAAAGACAGTCACTTTAGTAAAGATCGATGGCAATTCAATCTTCATAGATGGCGTAAAATACACGGTCATTGATCCTGCCTTGTGTCTTGATGTCCGCTTTTATGACGGTCCCTAGTTTTTAATGTATCGCTTCATTCCGCAAAAAAAACGCTCAAGGCTCAGGGTGACTTTGGGCGTTGTTTTTTATTCCACAATAAGATATTTTCTTTGGCTTCGTTTCTTCCTTCTCTTTGCAAAAAAATCAAAAATGAATGATGAAGAAATTTATAAAAAATTTCCTTTTGTAACAGCAGAACATTCTTCTCCCATATTCAGGAATTTAAGCAAGGAAGATACAGAACTCCAGCAAGGTAAAGCCCATAACCTTTCTATCGCTGTCAAAAAGCTCAACGGTGCTGTCTTAAAACCAGGAAACATTTTCTCATACTGGCGTCTTGTTGGAAATCCAACATTTTTCAAAGGCTATGTAAAAGGCATGATGCTTGTAAACGGAAGGCCTGCTGCAAAAACCGGAGGAGGCCTTTGCGCCATATCAAACCTGATTTACTGGATGACCCTCCACACTCCCCTGGCTGTTTTGGAAAGGTTCCGTCACAGTTACGATGTTTTTCCTGACACAAACAGAACCCTTCCCTTTGGAAGCGGTGCAACCTGCGTATACAATTACCGCGACTTGATGATCAAAAACAATACGGAATCAGTATATTTTCTCAAGTTATGGATAGAAGACGGAAAATTATGCGGACAATGGAGAAGTAACAATCCAGGTCCATTTAAATATGAAGTCTATCAGAAAGACCACTGGATAACGGCAGAAATTGGTGGAAAGTATGTCCGCCACAATTCAATCTTCAGAAAGACCTTTGATGCTGAAACCGGTAATCTTATTTCAGACGAAAAGGTTACGGAAAACCACGCCCTCATGATGTATGAGCCTCTCCTTGAAGGCTGATAACACAATGAGAAGCTCCAGTAAGTTTAATCCATCAAGTTCTGTAAAAATACAATGATTTCCTATATAATGGAATTATTACTTTACATTATTGAGGCGCATCAAATGGATTTTATTAAGGAAAACTTCAAAGGCTTGGGACTTTGCCTTCTCATTGCCATCCCATCCTGGATTCTTGGTAGCTGCTTTCCAATTATTGGGGGAGCGGTAATATCAATCTTGCTTGGAATGATCATCGGGCTTTTCATCAAGGATAAAGCACCTGTAGAAAAAGGCGTGAAATTTACATCAAAGAAAATCCTTCAGTGGGCTGTTATTTTGCTGGGCTTTGGACTGAACCTGAATGTAATTCTTGAAACAGGAAAGCAGTCATTGCCAATCATCGTAAGCACCATTGCAACTTCCCTCATCATTGCTTTCCTTCTGTGCAAGCTTCTTAAAATACCTGGAAAGATTTCAACCCTCGTAGGAGTCGGTTCTTCAATCTGCGGCGGTTCTGCAATTGCGGCAACAGCACCGGTTATTGATGCAGATGATGAAGAAGTTGCACAGGCAATTTCCGTTATCTTCTTCTTCAATGTTCTTGCAGCCCTCATATTCCCAAGCTTTGGAAAACTCATTGGATTCAACACCCTTTCAGGTGAAGCCTTCGGCATCTTCTCTGGAACAGCAGTAAACGATACTTCATCCGTAACAGCCTGTGCTTCAACCTGGGACAGCATGTTCAACCTTGGTTCGGAAACTTTGGATACAGCAGTTACAGTTAAGCTTACAAGAACCCTTGCAATCATTCCGATTACTTTTGTCCTCGCATTAATTAGAACTCACAGGGAAAAGAAAAACGGCGAAGAGGGAACAAAGGTTTCACTTAAGAAAATCTTCCCTTTCTTCATTTTGTACTTCATTGCAGCATCGGTAATTACAACAGTATTGATTCACTTTGGAGTTGATGCACATGTATTCAAGCCTGTAAAGACTTTGAGCAAGTTCTTCATCGTTCTTGCCATGGCAGCCATTGGATTGAACACAAACATCGTGAAGCTTGTTAAGACTGGCGGAAAGCCTTTGATCATGGGATTCTGCTGCTGGATCGGAATCACTGCAGTCAGCCTCCTGATGCAGCATCTTCTTGGACTTTTCTAAACAGCCGGACGACATAATACTGGGCAGCCTCATTACAAATGGGGCTGTTTTTTTTCTTTTTTGGCTGAAAAAAATTAACAACTTTTTATCAAAATCTAATTGCCCATACCCCCAATATCCTATAGACTGAGCGGACTTACAGTTTAACTGTTGAGAATACCATATTAGTAATGGAGAACGTTTATGTCGGAAAAAGGCACAAATCAGTATTACATTACCAGACAGGATTCCACAGAATCTAATGCCCGTAGCTATCCGCGAAAATTTCCATTCGCGCTTGCTAAAGCAAAAGGCTCATGGGTTGAGGACGTAGAAGGAAACAAATATCTGGATTTTTTGTGTGGCGCCGGAACTTTAGCATTGGGCCACAATGACGACGAAGTAAATCAGGCAATG
>JAUNCR010000051.1 GCA_030526505.1 Spirochaetales bacterium | reverse complement strand
GGTGTTTATTTTAAAGATTCTCATTTCAGAACAGGAGATGAAGACTTCCAAGCTTCCTATAGTGATTTATACAAAGAACTTCTTTTTTCTTACCAACTGTTCAGAGAATTCTTTACAGATGCATTGATGAGAGAATTTTTTATAGCTTTATTAAATAAGGATGAAAAAGTGAAAGAAATTATTTCGTTTTTAGTAAAAGAAATCTCTGAAAAGAAAAATCTTGAACCTGAATTTGTCGAGAAAAAAATAAGGAACGAGATGTTTGGAACTGCACTTGCAGAAATTATTGGAAATAGGAAACTTAGAAAAATTATTAAGTAACATGCAAAGCTCCGTGATTCACGGGGCTTTTTTTATGTCCTACTCTTAAAGCCGTAAACGTTCCGGATTGTCATACAGTCCTATTGGGAGGACTAGTTATGATTCAAGCTAGAGGAAACAGTTCAATCTGTAAAGAAATGGCTCTGACTTATACAGAGTTGATCACAATCAAGGACCTGGCTAATAACCTAAGCCAGAAAGAATGCGCGTACAAGGAACATGTCACGGAGGCGTGTATTTCCATGCGAGTACAACGTGCCATGAAGCGCAATGGTTACAATAACAAAATCGTGTTTTTATCTGACTGCTACAAACTTCTTAACAATCCATAATTCATATCTGCTTAATTAATTCAAACTTTAAAAATCTATATATCTCGGTGAAATACTAAATGAACCTGTGAAGTCAAATGGCTGTATATTCTGAATATCTGCTTCTGGCAGAAATTCTATTGTGGAGGCTATATATGGCTGTAACATTTAACGCTGCTGACCGCGTTGGCGTTGTCGGTGGTTACATTGGCGGCATTTCGTCTTTGCTCGGAATGCTTGGTAATGGGCTTTACAATGGTGGCATGGGTGCCCCTGTAATGACTAACGGTTATAACGGTAATCCGTACGGAAATTCTGTTGTAACTGAAGCTGAACTGCATGACCGTCTTGCACAGGAAGAGAAAATTTCTCGTCTTACAAGCGAACGCGACATGCTCTTGAGCGACCAGCGCAACGAAGTCAAGATGCTCGAAGTCTACAAGTACCTTGACGCAAAGGACAAAGCCCAGAGTGAAGCTCTTGCTAAATTCAAGGCTGAACAGGCTGTAATCAATGCTCAGGTTGGTGCAAACCTTGCATTGAACCAGGAAAACATCAGAGACCTTAAATTCACCATTGGTCATCTGACAAAGACTGTTATTCCAATCAATAACATCTGTCCGCGTCCTGCTGTTGCTGAAATCCAGCCAACAGAACCAACAGCTCCTGAAGGCGGAGCAGCTGCCTAACGTTTCAGGCTGATTTAAGGGGGAATGCCTTTGGGCGTTCCCCTTTTGCGAGGGTAAACAATGATTTTAATTGCTGATGCAAAAACAAAAATCACTAAATGGATTGAGAAAAACATCATCAACAAAATTCCTGGTGAAGGGAAACGTGTCATCATGGCTGTTGTTGTAAACCGTGCAATGAACAACATTGACAAGGTTATTCCAGAACTTGCCAAGAATCCTATTCTTGCCGCAACTGGAATCATTGATGGTGAATCAATTGACGAAAACATTCTGATTGAGATAAGGGAAAAACTTGGAGCAAACCATTTTGACATAAACATTCCAATGATTGGAACAGTCGGCATTGACGGTGAGGCCCTTGATGACCTTTACAATCAGATAAAATCATAGGAGACCATATTATGGGAAATTATCTTAAACACAAAATGCAGATGGAAAAGGATGACTTGAAGGATTGTTCCATGCTTATGGACCATGCTGAAGAAGCAAAAACTCAGGGTGACGTAGAATGCGCAAACTTTTTCTTTATCCGTGCTAAAAAACGCTGGGAAGATTACAAGGTTTCTGCAGAAGAAGTTTCAAAAGAAATTGAAAAACTGAAAGGAACTGCAAAGGATGTTCCGGACAGTATTCAGGGCATGTTATATAACATGCTGATTGAAGAACAGAAAGAGCGTGTTTTGGCTACCCGACACAGAATTGAAAACTTCAGCATGTAATGATGAAGCACCGACTGCAAAAGCCGGTGCTTTTTTTATGTCGTATACAGTAATGCTTGGGAGGAATATATGAATATAAGTAAAGACAAGCCTTACTACTCGCAGAGGGCAAATGCTCTTATGCCCACTCGATCATGTAATGTCACTGCAATGATCAGTGCATTGAGTTCTGCAAGCTGGCCAGTGGAGAGTTTCGTCGATTCAAATTTCAAGACACCTGCAGATGCCTTGATGAACTTCATTCTGACAGACAGACAGATACAGGAGCTATGGCGCAAGAAAGACCCTAAAGGCCTATATCCCCCTAATGAGTGGCATGAGATTCTGTGCTATGGAACCAACCTGTTCCTGGAAGAAAAGAAGCTTATCCATGATGGCAAGCTTGCAGTTGAATGGGGAGAACGCAGGAGTGTTTCTGATCTAGTAAGAACTCTTGATGATGGCGGTTCTGCGGTTTTAAGGGGTCTGTTCAAATACAACGGAAAGGATATCGGACATGTAGTCTGTCTTGTAGGCTATGAAAAGGATTCCTGCGGACAAATCAGGAACTGGATTATTGATGATCCTTTCGGTGACTACAGGACCGGCTACAAGGGGTTGAACGGAAACGACATCGCCATGCCTATGGACGATTTCCACCGCATGATAAGACCCGAAAACAATGAAATGAAACATGCTCATCTAGTGAGAATGTTTAAGGAGTGTTAGATATGTTTTTGAGTGTTTTCAAGGAAAGTTCCGGTGAATGGTCGATGCGCAGGGTTCTGGCTTTTCTTTTTGGGCTTGCCTCCATCGGTTGCGGAATTGCATCTTTGATTCTTAAAAGCGGATGGCAGACTGTTGCCTGTGCTTTTGGAGTTCCTGGTGCAATCAGCATTCTGCTTCTGTTCTTTACGACATGGACGGATGTTTCAGCAGTGGTCAATGCCGTAAAGGGGAAATGATGAATGTCAAGAACAAAGCCATTCTTTGGTTCACTGCTGGTGTGTTTGCTGCTCTGCTCATATCCTTTGTTTTCGCAGGATTTATCGGAAGTTCAGAAAGAAATGCTAGCAAAAGAATTGGTGAGTATGCTGAACGAAGTAAGGCTGTTGAAAAACTTGCAGAAGGAATCCAGCAGAGAACTGGAGACCTGGAAAGACAACTGCAGTCAGCTGGAAACGAGACTTCAGAATGCATTGCTGAGCTTAAAGAGGGTGTCACAGAACTTGGAGAACTCCAAGACGGCTGTGGTAGAATTGCAGAAGCTGGTCGAGGAATTGAGGTTGCAGCTGACGGAATTGAAGGACGAATACTTGTCTGTCTGCAGATCCTTGGAGCACCAGAAGAAAGCGAAAAAGTTCTGGAAAGGTACGGCTTTGGGTTGTATGATCCTGGCGGTCATTGAGGGAATAATAATTATTTGCAAGTAAGGAGATACTGATGGATGGCAATTTTGGATTTATGGCAGGAGTTGTTGGACTCGTTGTTTCGTTGATAACGATTGTTTCTGTCATCATTGCCATTGGTCAGTACAAGGGCAAGACGGATCAGAAAATCACCAGCATGGATAAAGATATCGGTGGCTTGAAGAAGGAATTCAAGGAACATGAGAAACAGGCTTTATTGACGGAAACCAAACTCAGGGATGAGTTCAAGGAGGAAGCCACAAGCCTGAGGAAAGACCTTGCTCAGTCTACAAATGCAATGCAAGACCTTAAGGTGCTGTTCACTAACTTTTCAAGCAGAATGGACACGCAGATGCAATACATTCAGGGTGATTTAAAAGATATCAAGGAGAAGTTCAATGCCAAAGAGAAATAAAATAGAATTGCAGGGACTTGTGGAGCGTATTGTCCACATGTTCTATGACGACAAGATGACCCACGTTCAGATTGCGGAGAAACTCAAGTCAGAGGGATTCGACGTGTCAAAAAGCGGCGTGGGACGTACTCTTGTAAGTCATGCAAGCCAGATGAAGGCATACAAGGACGCGGCGGCTGAAGCGGTCGAAATCGTCAAGGAAGTGAAGAAAACTCCAGGGCTTGACATCAACGAAGCCACGATTCAGATTGCCTCAACAAAACTCCTGAAGGAAATCGAAAGCTTTGAGAACTTCAACAGCCTGGAACCGGAAGAAGTACTCAAGGCTGTGAGCCGTCTTGCCACTTCCCAGACTCAGATCGCAAAAGTAAAGCTCGAGTATGAGCGCGGCTACAAGAAGGGCCTTTTTGAAGCCGCAAAAACTGTGGAAGAAGAAATCAAGAAAGCCGGTTGGGATGATGAAAGGGTGGCCATGGTCAAGGCCAAGATCATGGGATTGAAGGTTAAGGACGATGACGAATGAGAATTATGAAATCTTCCTGCCTTACCAGAAGGAATGGCTTGAAGACAGAAGCCCCCTGAAAATAATCGAGAAGAACAGGCGCTGCGGTATTTCATGGACGGACGCTTCCGACTCTGTCCTTGATGCAGCCCCTTCCAATGGATGGGCAAACACCTACTACATGTCTTTCAACAAGGACAACTGCCGCCAGTACATTGAGGATGCCGGAGAATGGGCAAAGAAATTCGGCGAGGCTGTAAGCGACATTGAAGTCAAGGAAGAACCTCTTCTTGAAGATGATGAGAAAAGCATCACGACATTCAGGATCACTTTTGCAAGCGGTGCCGAAATCATGGGACTTCCTGGAGTTCCGCGTTCGCTCCGTTCAAAGCAGGGAAACGTTGTCCTTGATGAGGCGGCCTTCTTCGACGACTTCGAGGGAGTAATGAAGGCGGCCCTTGCCCTTGTCATGTGGGGCGGCCGAATCCGTATCATTTCAACCCACAACGGGAAAGATTCTCCATTCAATCAGCTGATCCAAAGGATCAAGACAGGCAAGGAGACTGAATGGAAGCTGCACAGGATCACCTTCCGTGATGCGATTGCCCAGGGGCTCTTCAAAAGAATCTGCCTCAAGAAAGGCGACAGATGGACTCAGGAAGCAGAGGATGAATTTGTCGAAAAGATGTACAGGATCTACGGAGACAATGCTGATGAAGAATTGGATGTCATCCCCCGTGAATCAGGCGGAAGATATTTCTCCAGAGGTCTTCTTGAGTACTGTACGGCCGAAGAGGACGCGGTCGCCATAAGGCGGCTTGAATGTTCCGATTCGTTCCTTCACAAGTCAGATTTTATTAAAACAAAACAGGTCAAGGATTTCTTCAACCGGGAAATCCGTCCCCTGCTTGCAGGATGCAGGAGTCCAGTTTTCTTTGGCAATGACTTTGGACGAAGCGGTGACCTTTCGACCTACTGGTTCACACAGGAGGCGACAAAGACTTCGCTCAGTACGTTCCTGCTGGTGGAACTTAAGAACGTGCCGTTTGAACAGCAGCAGTTCTTTTCGGATCTGGTCACCGATTTCCTTGACGAAAAACGCATTCTTGGCGGCGGTGCCCTGGACAGCCGCGGTAACGGTCAGCAGATTGCAGAACACGCAAGCCTGAGGCATCCCGGAGCGATAGTTGCAGTCATGGAAACAAACGCATGGTATGCAAAATACGGCGCGGAACTTCATGGACTCATGGAAAGCAGGGACTTCACTGTTCCGGATGATGATGTAAGCAAGGGAGACTTTGCCCTTGTCGTCCTTAAGAACGGCATACCGACCATTCCAGCACTAAGGACTGAAGACCGTGACAGGAAAGGACTGAGGCACGGAGACTGTGCATCGGCTGCAATGCTCTGCGTGTGTGCATGGCGAGAATGTGCTGCAGACCCTGCTCCTTTCTTTTCGTTCTGCAAGAAAAAAAGAATGTGGTGATTTTCGAGACTGTCTGTAAAAGGCAGTCTTTTTTTTATCTGTGGTAGTTTTTTATTATGGCTAAGAAATCAGAATTGACTACCAATATCATCAACCTTCAGGGCTTCAGGAGCATTGCCGGTTACATGCTTGAATCCCAGGACTGGCTGAGTTCCATCAATGAACGGGATGATGTATTCCAGAAAATGATGGATGACCCTAGAATCGGATCTCTGTTCCTGGAACGAAAAAACAAGGTTCTGCAGATGTACGGCTCCTTCACCCAGACTGGAAACAGGAAAGTGGATGAAGCCTGCGAACAGCTTCTAAATTTCAATCTTTTCTACAAACTGAACAACACCCTTCTGAATGCGGTTCCATACGGACTTGCGGCATGTGAAGTGAAGTGGCGTTTTGTCGAAGGCTACTTCGTGCCATATGACTTTACGCCGATTCCACGAACTGCCCTAAGTTTTCCTCAATATGCGGAACATGATTTTATGACACCTGTTCTAAGCTACAAGAATCTTCCTCTCGACAATGAACAGAAATTCCTCATACACAGGAACGATGACGGAGAGCTCCGCCGATGGGGAAGGCCTGTCCTGCAGATGTGCTACATGTTCTGGAAGTTCAAGAGCCTTGGCGTTAAGTTCTGGGCGCAGGCGGCAGAGATTTTAAGTGCCCCTTCCATTCTTGCTCTGTTTGACGCACGTACAGATGGAGAAGCCCGAAAGACAGCAAAAGAATTGACGGAAGCCATGAACGGATGGACCGGAGGTTCTTCCGGGGCTTTGGGAAATGTTCGTGACATAAAAATAATTTCTTCCCAGATCAATGACTTCAACACCATCGTAGAAACATGCGACACCCAGATTGCATACGCGATCACCGCCCAGTCCCTTACGACAAACCAGGCTCAGTATGGAACTCATGCACAGGGAGAAACACACGTTCAGACTTTTGACAGCATCATCAAAGGAGATGCCTACGCCCTGCAGCTTACGGATCAGAAGCTTGTAAATGCATTTGTGGCAATCAACTTCCCTGGCGAAGTCGCCCCGAAATTTGACATTGACTCCACGGACTTTGCTCCATGGGATATGGTGCGCGATGCCATTGACCGTGGCGTTCCAGTTTCACTTAGTGCGATGTACAAGAAATACCATCTTGCAAAGCCAGAAGATGAAAAGGATGTCTTTGTCAAACAGCAGAGCGACCTTGGATTTTCTGACCCACAGTCTTTTTTTTTCAGGAAATAAAAAATCCCCATTACAGTGAAGAGACAAGGCAGACAAAAAGGCTTGACCGTCTGAGTGCTTCTGCCTGGTCTTTCATTTCTGATTCCTATTACAGAAGGATCATCGACTTCATCAGGGAAGCTGAGCGGAATCCTGACCTTCTGAACACAACTAAAACTCTTCCTGCAGATTATGGTGCAATGTCCGTAATGGCAGCAATGCTTACAAAGTCTTTTCTTATGGGACTTGACCGGTCCACAAGAAAGATGGAGTTTGCAGAACCGACTGCAGAAGAGATTGAAAACCTTCCTTATGCAGAGGCTGTTGAATACCTGAAGAAGCGTGATGTTCTAAAAAAAATTGACTATGACAGGCTAAGCGACAGGCTCAAATTCCGTGCATTCACTGCAAGCCGTATTTCTGATGGTGCACTGCTTAAACGTATTAATGGCGAGCTCATAAAGATTATTGAAGCTGGAAACGGCCTTAAAGATTTTCTTGGAATGACTAAGACAGATGTTTTAAACAAGGTCGGTCTTGGAAATGCTGGCGGCTGGTACTGGGAAACGGTCTACAGAACAAACGTTCAGACTGCATACAATGCCGGTCGTATGATGGGCTATGAAGAAGACAAGCCTCTTGCCCTGGAACTGGTTGTAATTGACGACGCACGTACAACAGATTACTGCCGTCAGTATGCAGGTAAAGGATTTATTCTGCCCTATGATGATCCATTCTGGAAGACTCACATTCCGCCGTTCCATTTCAACTGCCGTACCACAGTCAGAGCGATTTATGATGAAAGGGAAATTCCCGGACAGTGGAGTTCCAAGGCTGACATTGAAAATCCTGCTAAGGGGTTTGGGAATAATCCTGTGGTGGATGACAGCTGGTGGAAAGAACTCAGTTCTCAGGTGAGACAGGCGAAGGAATATAATGTTCAGAAGGAAATTGAAGCGGCGAAAAGAATTTTCATTGATAAACTGGAAATGGAGACGGGAAAAAAAATACAAGTTCTTGGAATAAATTTGTTTGATAAGACAGACCCGATTTATTTTGATGCATTTCAAATCGAAGAGGAAGACGGATTTCTAGATATCTACATTCATGGTTCTCCTACAAGTGTTCAGACCGTAATTGATGGAAAACTAAAAAATCTTGATGTAAATCAATTTGTGGAGTATCTTAAAGTAAAAGGATATAAAGGTGGCGATATCAGACTTGCTGCCTGCTCATCTGGATACGGTGACAATTCTTTTGCTCAGCAGCTTTCAAAAGAATTAGGTATAAAAGTAAAAGCTGCCCCGATGGATGTCTACTTTATTCCTGAAGATGGAATTCTAAGAATTGGATCTCCCTTCACAAATATGGCTGATTGGAGAATATTCGATAATGGAGTTGAATTGAAATGAAGAATGTATGTTTTTTTTCAGAAATGAAACTATTCCAAGATCAAGGCCCTGTAAGCTCATTCATTCAAGAAAATTCAGGGTACAACAAGGAAAAAGTTATCAAATATCTAAAATCAGGGGAAAAAATAGCTTCTTGTCCGCGTAGAGCTATAGACTGTGTTACTGGTAATAAAATCTCTAATTTTTTCTCTTTACATACCGATGGTGAATTTTGTTGGGGGGATTTCTTAGTCTATCATCTGGAGAAATACAACATAGAGCTACCAAGAGAGTTTTTGAAAAAAATTGGTGCATAACCCACCGCCCCGGAAAAGTCCGGGGCTTTTTCATTCTTCTTGATAGATATTTTAATAAAATAACCACTTTTTTCCAACCCACCCGTTCTGCACATTTTGCAACTTGCACACCATATCAGACTTTCCCTCTATGTCGGTGAATATCGGTGAATTTGACATGTTTTCAGAAAAATCGAATAACTTGCCGTCAATGCTAAAAAATGACGTCTGTAAGCCGTTTTTAAATATTTTGCTCCCTCAAAAGTCCGTCTAAAAAATACCTGTGGTTTCATGTAGTCATACAACATCACGGAGGCATACATGAAAATCTACATCGCAGGAAAAATCACGGGCGACAGTGACTACAAATCCAAGTTTGGTGAGGCACAGAAGATTCTTGAGGAAAGAGGATATTAGGTTGAAAATCCGGCAACCCTACCTGAACGGCCGGACTGGGAATATGAGGACTACATGAAGGAATGCTACAGGATGCAGCAAACCTGCAGTGCAACATACCTCCTCCCCGACTGGGTGGACAGCAAAGGGGCAAAACGTGAGGAAATCCAGGCTCAGAAACTGAAGCACGAAATCTATTATTTCATTGATGATGTGCCAGTGCATGAAAAGAAAATCATAATCGTCAATGAAGACACCCTCGAGCAGAGGATATTGAACTGCGCCGATGCCTGCGCTTTTCTGAAGGTCAGTGTCGAGAAGCTTAATGAACTTGTCAACAGCGGAGATTCATTCCATGGATATTATGCCGATGAATTTGCAGACTGAAGGAAAGCAGAATCCGGTTTTCGCACAATTCGATCAGGCCATTGAAAGCGGCGATGCTTCCAGAATTTACGAGGTGATTGTCCCGATAATCAGGGGATACTATTTCAAGTACACAAAGAATCCTTCAAGCCTGGAGGATGTTGTTTCAGTCATTGCGGAAAAGTTCTTCAAGGTAATTAAAAAACATCCCGACATGGAACCAAACTACTACTGGGGAGTGATCAGCAAAGGCGTGCTGTGGGAACTCTACTCAATCTGGAAACACAAGAACGACATTTTCCTGTCCGAGCTTCTTGATGTTGAAGACCACAGGTATCCTGAATCAATGATGAGGTCCGTGACGGAGCTGTACAGGGAATCTGCAAAGTCGCTGGGGGAAAGAAAGGTCCGCAGGGTTCTTGAGGACGCGGCAAATTCATTCATGACCGCAGCAGACATCATGGCTGCATATAATCTCTCGCGGTATGAAGTGGATAGTCTTCTGCGGAAATATAAGATCACCATAATTCCATGGCAGATAAAAAAAAAGGGCGACCTTTTCCGCCAGAGGAAATCCGACATTGACAGTCTTACGGAAGACGAGTGCGCTGGGAAATGGGGCATTTCATTTCCTTCCCTCTGGATTAAGACAATTCAGGAAACCGCAGAACTCTTCAGGGCGATGGGCGCATGGTGTTACGGACTGAATGAATTCCCGATACGGAATCTTCAGGACTATGAGAAGTTCAAGACATGCTTTGGATACTGCTTCATTCCCAAGGGGACGGCGGCCAATGCAGCCTGCCTGTATTACGGATGGTTAAGGAAACGGGAGGAACGGGAACTGAAATGGGTTGCCATCAAAATCAGGAGGCTTGAAAACCGCCTTACTGATATGAACAGTGGGACTCTGGGGTACGCCGCCACGAAATCCATGATTGACTGCTGCAGGAGAAAGGAAAAGTCAATGAAGGATTTTTGTTTAAGGCTTCCTAATAGACGGATTGAAGAATGACAGGAAACAGCATAGGAAATTTTATGTTTCGGATATGCATTAAATGAATGATTTAGGAGAAAGAAAGACGATGTCGATTGTTGAAATTTCAAAAATTGAATTCCAGAAGATTTCTGAGAATGATAAAACTTATTTTCTAAATGGTGTTGTTTTTGAAAATGCAACTGATAATGTAGTGGCCTTTGAACAATTAACCGGTGAGAACTTCACATATTGGAAAGTAACCAGAAGATAAAAGCTTTCATTTGCAGTTGTTAAGAAATCCTTAACAGCTGCTTTTTTTATTGAATTACGCTTGACATAATCATATAATTATTGTATTATAAAATCATCAGGAGCGTTGCTCCGGTGGTTATCTTAATTAAAGGGAGTAAGTTATGGGAAAGCGTAACAAAAAAGCCCGCAAAGCAATAGACCTGCTTAAACGGGCTTGTTATGAAATCCTAATAGTGGTGATAAGCACTATGACAGCTGAACTGCTGTTAAAGCTTATTTTCCGCTAGCGGGTGCGGGGTTGAGTGAGTTAACGGCTTGCTCAACCCTTATACGACCATACTACTCCCTAGGGGGCGAACATGTCAAGAAAAACACAAAATACTTTAAGATGGGTTCTTATAGGTGTCCTGTCGGGAGTTACATTGTTTTTTCTGAAATATTTCGGAGTGTTCTGATTATGGATGAACAGAAAGAAAATTCAGGACGCGGAGGAAAACGCGAAGGAGCCGGAAGAAAAATACTCGGCGAAGAAAAGCGTGACCGCAACATTGGAATCAGGGTTTCAGAAAGCGAGCTTCAGATGTTCAAGGACAAGGCGGAAGCGGCAGGAATGAAACTTACTGAATACATAATTCATCTTGTAAAGACAAGTTGAATCAATTCTTTTTTTACTTTATGGCTGTTCCAGGAATGGGACGGCCTTTTTTTATCCTACCTACAAAAGCCGTTTTTATATCACCTTTTCTTAGAATTACATTATGAAACGAGTTAGAACTTGGCAGCTTTGCCGGACTGGAAAGTTCGGGGCTGACGGAGCAACCATCACGAAAAAGGACCTTGAGGAGATTGTCGAGACCTTTGCACCGCCTCGTCCAATCAGCATTGGACACGATGCGGCGAAAGCGGACAACTTTCCGAAGTTCGGTGATGTGCTGTACCTGGATGGAATTCATGATGATCCAAAGCATCCTGGAGAAAAAGTCCTGGTCGCAGGCGTTGTTCTTCACCCGGAACTTGAAAAACAGTTTGACGACAAGGCTGACGGAAACGGTATCTATGAAGGATGGAGCGTCACGATTCCGCGCCGTGCAAGTGACGGAAAGCGTTATCTGCATTCTCTGGCAATCTGTGGAGCAACACCGCCAAAGATACCGGAACTGGAACAGCTGATGGTCAAAAGCTGTTTCTCGGACAATGACACTGTGGAAGTCTATGACTTCAGCGACAGTGTGGAATTTCAGGAGGAATCTTCAATGAGTGAAGAAGAAAAGAAAAAGATGGCTGACCTTGAAGCTGAAAACAAAAAGCTCAAGGAAGCACAGAAGGCTTCAGAAGACAAGAAAAAGTCTGATGATGAAAAATCAAAACAGGATTATGCAGACATGGCAGCCCGTTGCGAAGCCCTTGAAAAAGGAATCCGCGACGAAAAGGTAAAGGCTTTGACCGACAGGTTCTGCGACAAGGTTCCGGCTGGTGTTTTGCCAAAAATCAAGGCTGTAGCAGAGGTTCTTTCTGTCGCAGGTGAATGTGAATTCTCTGACGGTTCAGAAACAAAGAAACAGGCTGCACTTGAAGCGTTTGCTGATGTGCTTGCAGGACTCGCTACTGTTTCTGCAAACAAAAATGTTCTTGATGATCAGTTCGATGCCGGCGAATATTCCGACAAGGCAAAGAAGGGCGGCGAATCGGAAAAGGGAAATCCTGCTGACATTGCCGCTCGCATGTAGGAGATTTAATCATGGTTGAAACTTCAGAAATCAATCTTGACCGTGGTGTTGTGAGTCCTTCACACCCACCAATTATTGGTGTTGTAGAAATGGCTACATCAAACACAGCTCTTAAAGCTGGAACAATCCTTAAGCTTTCTTCTGGTAAATATTCTGGGGCAAGTGCTAGTGATGATCCTGCTGCTGTTCTTGTTCAGGATGTTGAAGCTCATGCTGATGGAACTGTAAATGCACGTGTTCTTTTACACGGTATCGCAGTATCAAGCCGTCTTTTGACTGGTGCACAGGCAGAAGCAACTGACACACTTAAAAACAAACTTCCAGCAACTGGTATTTATCTTACACAGGCTGTCTGGGATGAATCAAACTTTAACTAGGAGGACAGAATGGCTTTAAGAAAAATTCTTCAGGCTGATATTATCAGAATGCAGGCAACAAAGCCTGAAAACACTTCATTGGCTGCCGCTTACTTCAAGAACAGACCAATGCACAACAGCACTCATATTTCTGCAAGCAGAATCAAGGCAGAAACAGGAAACATTCCTGTTGTAGGACGTGGTGGTCCAGGGGTTCGTCCAAAGCACGGAGCTGAAACAATGCTCATCGAGCCAATGCCGATTGAAATTGACGATACACTTTCAGCTGTTGAAATGGACGAATACGAACGTTCAACAGACCAGGGCAAAAATCAGATCATTGATGAATGGACTGGTCAGCATTATGACATGGTTCGCAATACCATGAATGCCCTCTGCTGTCAGGCTCACAGAGGAAAGATTGACTACATGATGAAGACTGAAAGCGGTCTCCAGCGTTATGTAGTTGAATATGGCACAGCTGCAGAAATTGCTGCCATGTCAAAAACTTTGAGTGTAAAGCTCTCAACTGCTAAATACTCTGACTTTGTAAAAATCCTTTCTGAAATGGCTTCATCCATCAAGAAAAACGGTGTTGGCGGTCCTGTTGAATTCATTGCCGCATCTGATGTATTCGGTGCAATGATTGATGTTGTAACTGCAAAGGCCAACCTTAACGCAGGAAGCATTGGTGACGGCTGGGTAATGATCGGTCAGTTCAAGGTTTACCAGGACAACGACTCTTACATTGACGTCGATTCAAACGGTAAAAAAACTGCAAAGAGTCTCTGCAATGACGGAGAGATTGTAGCCCGTGCAGTAAATGCAGGTCAGTCTATGCCATTCTGTAAGCTTGACGACACTGTTCAGCAGAACGCAGTTGCATTCTACACATTCAGCGTAGACCGTAACGACCACCGCGGAACAGACATCTACAGTAAATCTAAACCATTCCCTTGTATTAACATCAAGGGTGTTACTTGGGTTAAGTTTGCTGCAGAAGAAGCTTCTGCTGGCGGAGATTCTCAGTCGTAACATAAGGGGCTTCGTGCCCCGTAAGTGAGGTGATAAATGATCCTAAGATTTATTATTTGTGTCCTTCTTGTTGTATTGATTCTTTTGTTTGCGACAATTCTCGTGGAGAAAATCAAGGATCTTCTGGAAGAAGGCAATTATAAAAAGATGTGCGAGCAGTATCTTTCACAGACTGGAAAAGTCCTTAAACGGATTGATGATCTGAACATTTTTTCCAAACGCCTAGAAAAATTCGAAACGGATTTCAAGGCGTATGACAAGCTTCTGGAAAACAGGCTTACAGATATTGAATCGGTTATTAAAGACTGGAAGGACACCATGGCAGGTGCGGTCGCGTATAACCATGGATGTACAGAATGCAACTCTGGTGATTCAAAGAAGTCGCATCCGAAAACAAAACCAAAGGCAAAATCCCAGACGGATATTGAAAAAGACAGCTTGCTGAAAAAGGCATGAATTTCTGACGGCAAGATAAACTGCAAGGCAGGTCTGATTACAGGAAACTGTAACGGCCTGCCTTTTTTATTTCTGGAGGAATTATGGAACTGACTGTTGAAGATTTGAAAAATGAACTTCCTGAACAGGATTATGATACCCTCACTCTTGGTGAAGATACTGTTGCAGTGCGTTGCCTTCTGAAGGCTAAAGTCTGGGTCAAGGGAATGATTCAGCCTACAGGAAACGAATACGACGAAGAAAACGAGATTGTTCGTGAAGCAGTTCTAAAGCGTGCACTTTATGAACTGTTTTCGTTTGTTGGTCAGGAATCAAGGGCAAGGGAAAAAGCCGAAGACTGTGAGCTTCTGATTGAATCAGCGTTCGGTCCAATTTTAAAAAAAGATGACACAAACGCAAACGGACCGGCTGTCGGATGCATGAGAAACTGCCGTGTGAATCCATTGGAAAGGAGCCTTTAGCATGGGGGTGACTGTAACCAAAAGTTTTGGGAAGCTAGCTGGCAAAATCAAGGAGAGCACGCTTGAGCCTACCATGAGGAAACTTTCAAAGTTTCTTGTTTCTTCAGCTGTAAAGAAAATCAACGGCGACATTCCACCTGCAAACTCAGGACTTACACAGGCAGTAAAACAGGGAAACAAGACACTGCGTGACAACGGCCAGCTGATGGCTTCCATTGCCCCACAGAACGGCACGAACTGGGCGGCGGCTAATACCAACTTAAAGTATGCAAAGATAAACCAGGAAGGCGGTACTATTCAGGGCAAGACAAAAGGATTATGGCTTCCTGCAGGAGCAAGAACCAGGACACTTTCAAGGCAGTACAACGCACAGTCTGCAGGTGAACTAATTTCTGCAATGCGCAATGCCGGATATTCATTCTACAGAATCAGGAATGTATTCATGGCAAAGAAAAAAAAAGGAGAACCTTTCCCTCTCTTTGTGATCAAGAAGTCTGTGACGATTCCTTCCCGTCCTTTCCTGTACATAAGCGATGAAGATGAGCGGTACATCACATCTGAAATTAAAAAGGCAATTCATAATGCACTGGAGGCAAAATGACATACGAACAGATAACGGAAAAGCTGAAGGCAGCAATTAAGAATCAGATGGGGTTTCCTGTGTTTCTCCTTCCACAGACGGCAGGAAACAACACGGCACACATAGACCTGCAGTTCCAGGACTGCTCGCAAAATGGCGAAGACTCAGTTCAGCTGTATTTCATAGCAGAATATGTAACGGACGGAACCCACAAGCAATGGCTCACAAGAACCATCAAGCTTAGGCAGAAGCTTCATAAGGCAGAAGAGGATTTTACACCTGTTCCGATTGGCGACAAAGGTAGTGAGCTTAGAGCCTACTGGGAGAGCCTCGGAGGTCCGCGGTGGGTTTATCCTACAGAAGATGAAAGTTCGATGCCTGCACGCTATGTGATGCAGTATCGAGTAACACTAAACATACCAACAAGATTATTGGAGGAATAAAAATGAAACCGGGTGGAAAAGACGGAAAGCTTTACAAAATCGTAAAGGAAACAGTTGTTGAAGGTGGCATTGATACATCTCTTGGAAAAAGCGGATTCTACAGGATTCTTGCAGTAGGAAGTACAAGCTCTCTTCCTCAGCCTTCAAGTGAAGCAATTGCCAAAGGTGCAAGAGCTCTTGGAGCTGGGGATGTCACACATCTTTGGAAAGGACAGGAACTTGCAAGCGGTGACAGAGTTGCTTTGCTTGAATTGGTTCTCATTGGTTTTGTAAAGGATGTTTCCAACAGTAAACAGGGAACAAGCTATGATGTTTCTACGCAGGAAAATCTTGATTCTGGAAACCGTGCTTGGATTACCGGAGCCTTTACGGATTCAAACGGAACCATCAACGGAACTTTCGAAACTGATTCAGATGCCCAGCGTGAACTTCTCAATCAGTTCTCGAATGTCATGGAAGATGACGGCGTAAACATCAATGTCTATCCTGCAAAACAGACAAAACAGGATTACATGATGAGCCGTCGCGAGACAAACATCGTAGGTGAAACTGCAGTCTGGGAACATTTCCCTGTAATTGTGGAATCTTTGCAGACAGATAAACCATTAGACGGTGAACAGAACTTCAACTTTAATTATAAAGTTGACGGAGACAATCATCCTGGAATGATCTACTACAAGGTCATTGAAGAACCTACAGCGTAAGGAGACCGCAAGATGGTATTGAAAGAAGAACCAAGATACTGGTTTTATCCAGATGTTCTGAAGAACCTTGAGCAGCCGGAAAGTGAGCAGGTGTGCGTTGAAATCATAAGACCGACAGGCTCACAGTCCAAGGAATTCACTACGGTAGAATCAAGTTGCGAATACTACAAGAACGACCAGCCTGTTGATTCAAACGGAAACCCAAGGGATGTGATCAAGTTCAAGTCACTGCGTACTGAAGTAAAAATCAATGCCGACTATATCCTCAGAACTTGTGTCGGAAAGGTCAAGAACCTGAAGATACAGAAAGACGGAGAAGAATACAGCATTGAAACCGGAGCACAGCTTGCAGAATGCAGCGCATACGGAATCAACGAAATTGTTTCCTCAATCTGCAACGAAGTAAAAAGCGACGTTCCTACCGATTCAAAAAAAAAGACCTCAGAATAGGAATTCAGATTCTTTTTTCGGGGCTTTGGCCTAAGGACTGGAGTCCCGAATATGACGAGGCGAAAGAATCATTTCCCTGGCCGGAAAGCGAAACCGGCTATATAAGAATCAAAAGAAAAGATTTTGAAAAGTACATAACAGAAGACCTGTACGAATATATCCAGATGTGGCACAGAATCTGCAGATACGGATGGCCACAGGGAAAAGGTTACCTGGCAGAGCCTGAATCGGTTCGTATCATTGTAGAGTTGTTTGACCAGGAAAGGGCGAATTTCCTCGCATGGGAGAAACAAAACAATGGCACAGGAACTTACTGAAGAACTAAAGGTTCTGGTTACAGCGGAAGTAAACAAGGCTATCCGTAACCTCCAAAATGTAGACAGACAGACAAATCAAACAGAAAAACTTTTCAAGAGTCTTGGAAAAACCATTGCTGGAACCTTCACTGCAAAGGCAATCCTGGATTTTTTCAAGAAATCAATTGCAGCATATGAAGAACATACCCAGGTTCTGAATGTACTCAACTCAACATTAAAAGTCACAGGAGCGACCGCATGGACAACATCAGCGGAACTCCAGGACATGGCAGCCGCCCTCCAAAAATCTACAAATTATTCCGCAGACTCCATCAATCAGATGCAGAGCGTCCTTTTGGGATTCAAGAACATTACAGGTGACACTTTTGGAACTGCAACAAAAGCAATCCTGGACATGGCAACTGTAATGAGAATGGATCTTTCCAGTGCCGCACAGGCTGTGGGAAAGGCACTTGATGATCCAATCAACGGAATCACATCCCTTCAGCGACAGGGCTTCAGGTTTACCGATGCTCAAAAAGAAATGATTCAATCTTTGATTGAGACTGGGGATGTTGCAGCCGCACAAAAGATCATCCTCGACGAACTGAACACAACTTATGGAGGTGCTGCTGAAGCTGCAGTAACAAGTTCGGCACAGATCAAGAATGCCTTTGATGATGTGCTTCAAGGCTATGGAAAATTCATTTCCGACTTGGTAGGGAATTCTGGCGCAGGAAACATTATTCTGAAGGGATTGAATTTCCTTTCCGAAGGACTTCTTGACTTTGAAAAAAATATTGCCCAACTGAGAGGTGGCGACAACTATCGCAAGTGGTTTGACGGACTTGATGTAAGCGATAAGATTAAGGAATCTTCAGAACAGCTGAAACTCTGGCAAATAGCACTGGACAAAGCCATTGCGGATGGAAACAGTAAAAAAATAGATGAAGCCATCGTTAATGTGGATGACTGGAGAAGAATCAATGAAGAACTGAACATCACACAAAAGGAACTTCAAGCCGCACAGAAAGAAGAAAACGACCGCATTGCCGCTGAAAATGAAATCTATAACCTGATGACGGCAATCAACGGAGAATATGCTAAACTTTCTGCATCGGATCCTTCAATTCAGCTTGAGAACTATAAAAAACGTCTGTCAGAAATTGCCAAAGAAAGAGCAAAGCTTTCTACAGCACCTTCAGCAATCGATACAACTGCAGCAATCAAAAGCCTAGACTACCTTGAGAAAGCATTCAAAGACAAAATCAAGCATCTTACTGCTGATGGAAAGAAGACATGGAGAGAATGGCTTTCTGACATCCAGGGAATCCAGGTTGATTTGTCTGAAAACGGTGCTGATGCCGCCCGGAAGCTCATAGGCTCCATGGAAATCGAAATCAAAAAGTCAGAAAACATTTCAAGGCTTCTTGGAGAAAAATTCGACACAAAAACTCTTGAAAGACAGCAGGAAAGAATCAGAGACATTCTTGAAAAAATCTTTGACATTGACACCTCGAAGATTGATGAAGCATTCACAGCAGAAGATAAATATGTTCAAGAGCTTATTGAAAAATATAAAACACTTGGGAAAGCAATAAAGGATGCTGAAGACAATCATAACGATACCAAGGAAATAGAAACATGGCATGATTTTGTTAAGATAAAAGTTGATGGACTTATCAATGAGTTTGACGGACTGGACAAGAAGACACAGACTACAATTTCAAATCTTGCAACAAATCTTGTAGAGGCTCTACCTTCCAACGCCCTTTCAGGGTTTGAAACATTCGGCGAAGCCATGGCAAAGGGGGCTGATGCAAGCGAAGCTCTTTCAGCAGCACTTGGCGAAATGGCAGCTCAGATCCTCAGCCAGCTTCCTATGATGTTCCTGCAGGCTGGACTTCAGCTCATAGCACAGGGACAATGGCCTATTGGACTTGGATTTATTGCGGCGGCCGGTTCATCAGCTCTTATCAACGGATATGTCCAAGGCAAGAGAAACGAGACCTCTGCAGAAAAAAATGCCCTTGGAAATGCCTTTGGACCGAGTGGAGTGCAGGCGTTTGCAATGGGAGGTGCCTTCACAAACCAGATAGTGGACAGCCCAACCTACTTCAAGTTCGCAAAGGGAAGCGGTTTTGCAACTGGCCTTATGGGAGAAGCAGGACCCGAAGCCATCATGCCACTGTCACGAGGGACGGATGGTCGTCTTGGTGTACATGTAGACGGTCAGACTGGAGCCGTAGTTGTCGCAATGTCAGTTGTCATCAACAACTATTCACAGGAACAGGTGCAGGCACAAGAAACAAC
>JAUNCR010000151.1 GCA_030526505.1 Spirochaetales bacterium | reverse complement strand
CCCCTCGGTTTTGTCCCCTCGGTTTCGCAGCCTTGCCCACTGACCTTTTGTAAGAATAATATCTATAATTCTGCCATGGATTTTTCAGAATTTAACATTGACCCAAGACTCATAGGGAAACTCAACGAACTTTCAATTACAGAACCAACGGCCGTACAGGCAAAATCTATGCCGCTCATTGCAGCAAATAAAAACATCATGTTCCAAAGCGAAACGGGAACAGGAAAAACCTTTGCCTACCTTCTGCCCCTTTTGACCCGCCTCATGGCTGCGGAAAACCCAGGCAAGAATGTCAGGCTCATGATAGTTTCACCGACATACGAACTTGCATCCCAAATCAAGGGACAGGTTCAGGCAATAAGCGACATAAAATGCTGCCTCCTCATTGGCGGCGCTCCAATTGCCCGTCAGATAGACATGCTCAAGGAAAAACCTGAGGTTGTAATCGGCGGACCTGCCCGTCTCCTTGAACTGATTCACCTTAAGAAACTTAAGGCCGATGCCATCGAAACCCTGGTTCTGGACGAAGCAGACAGACTTTTGAGCAAGGAACTCCGCGACGACACGGAAGGTTTGCTTGAAAGGCTTCCAGTGAAGGTTCAGCTTGTAGGAAATTCCGCAACTGTTAGCGACTACACAAGGACAATCCTTCAGAAAGCCCGCGACGGCCTCAGCAAGGGATCAACGGAAGAGGACAAGATTCAGCTCATTACCCTGCCAATGGAAGATGTCCTTAGGAAAAGAATCACCCATTGGGCAATTTTTGCAGAACGCCGCGACAAAATCGACACCCTCAGAAGCTTCATCAACGCAGTGAAGCCTGAAAAACTCCTTGTTTTTACGGGGCGCAACGACCAGATTGAAAACATCACATCAAAACTCAAGTACAAGAACATTGAATGTGCATCCTTGAGCAGCAAGACCGACAAAAAGGAAAGAAAAGCTGCCATAGATCGTTTCCGTGCAGGAAAAATCAAGGTGCTCATTACAACCGACCTTACTTCCCGTGGACTGGACATTCCAGGAATCACCCATGTAGTCCAGATGGATCTTCCGGACAGGGAGGATTTCTTCATCCACAGAAGCGGAAGAACTGCAAGAGCCGGCAACACAGGTATCAACTGCGTAATTGGCGATGGTTTCGAAATGCAGAACTATGCTAAACTCGAAAAGAAACTGAAGCTCAAGGTTTACCCAAAGATGCTATACAAAGGTGAATTGATAGATCCTAACGACTTGGCTGAAGAATAGGACTTTTCTTCCCTTTTTTGATAGGTCGAATGTCAAGTTTAAGTTTTTAATGCGTTATTTCTGCACAATCTATAAATTGTCACACGGATTCGAAAAATCTAACGATTTTTACATAATTTAAAATAAAGGCTATGTCCATAGAAAGTGTTGCTGCGCCGTTTAAGCTTGTCGAAATCAAGCAGTCCAAACTAAACATGCGGTAGTTTCGACATGAGACCATAGCAAGTGCGTATGGTCGAAGCGTAGCGCACCAACCACCACATTCAGTATAGCAACACTATTTCCGGACATAACCAAAATAAAAAGAAACTCAAATGATTGAAATATTTCAGGAAAACTTTGAAGCCTGATGATATACGAGTCAATTTTATAAAATTAAGAAAAATAAGATTTTGCGTCAGCAAAATCAAATCCGTGTGACAAAAAACTCGAAATTGAAACTAATAGACCTTTCACAGGATGTTTTACAACAATTTGTTATACATCCATAAGAAAAAACTTGCAGAATTGATATGTTTTCCTATATTTGATACAATAACTCACTTAACATAGGGGAAAATTGTGTTTTTAAAAAGTCTTGAAATCTTCGGTTTTAAATCATTTGCAGACCGAACTCATATAAATTTTGCCGACGGAATCACCGCCCTTCTTGGACCTAACGGTTGCGGTAAGAGTAATGTCGTTGATGCCATCAAATGGGTATTGGCAGAAAACAAATCAAAGAACCTCCGTGCAGAAAATATGGCTGATGTCATTTTCAACGGAACTGAATCTCGTGCCGCCCTTTCAATGGCAGAAGTTACACTGACCATTGCAAATGAAAATGGCCTCCTCCAGATGAACGAAACTGAAATCGCCATCAAGCGCAGAATTTACCGCAATGGAGAAAACGAATACTTCATCAACGGAAACCAGGTAACAGCTACAAAAGTCCGCCAGCTCTTCATGGACACAGGTGTCGGTAAGGCAGCCTACTCCGTAATGGAACAGGGAAAAATCGATCAGATTCTTTCTTCAAAGCCAGAAGACCGCCGCTATCTTTTTGAAGAAGCGGCAGGTATCAGCCGTTCAAAGGCAGAGGTTCAGGAAGCCGAAAGGGAACTTGAAAGGACAAAGGCAAACCTTGCACAGATCGACATCGGTCTTGCAGAAACAAAGCGCAGTTACGAAACACTCAAGGCACAGTCTGAAAAAACAGCAAAGTACCGCAAGTACAATGAAGACAAGTTCAACTATGAACTTGACATTCAGCTTTTAAGGCTCAAGAACTTTACACAGGACAAAACTCATCACGAACAGGCCCTTGAAGAAGCCGACAAGAAGCGCATTGCCGCCGAAAAAGAAATTGAAGAGATTTACAATACTCTCCATGAAAATACAGACAAGATCAAATCCTTTCAGGAACAGGTAAACCAGAAGACAACGGAAGCAATCAAGCTTCAGCAGGAAGTTGTCGGAAAGAAAGCCCTTGCTAACCAGTTCCATGTTCAGCAGAGCCAGAGCCGCGAAAAAATCGGCCAGATTGAAAACCGCATCAAGAACATCGAGCAGCGCATCGACGAATACAACGAGGAAATCGACAGCCAGAATGCAGACCTTCACGACCTGAACAAAAAGCTTGCCGACATCAACAAGAACATCGAGGGCTTTGTTTCAAACATCCAGCAGTCCCAGGGTCAGATTGAAGAGAACCAGAAGATCATCGGAACCAACGGTGGA
>JAUNCR010000050.1 GCA_030526505.1 Spirochaetales bacterium | reverse complement strand
TTGACAGACTCGGACTGACTGGTAGTATTTTTATATTTGTTTTTGAATCCTGTCCGTAATGAAATATTTCAGCTGAACAACATTCTGTCCGACAGAGTGCTTTCTTCACCGCTGATTGTCTGGAACTTTGCAAGAAGATCAGCAACCTTAAGGTTCTTCTTTTCTTCTCCGCTAACATCGTAAACAATATGTCCGTCAAGCATCATGATAAGGCGGTTGCCGTACTGGATGGCATTGGACATGTTGTGGGTTACCATAAATGTCGTAAGGTTGTCTCTCTCTACAAAATACTTTGTAAGTTCAAGAACCTTGTGGGCTGTCTTTGGGTCAAGGGCAGCAGTATGCTCGTCAAGGAGAAGTACCTTTGGTTTCTGCAATGTTGCCATAAGCAATGTAAGGGCCTGGCGCTGTCCGCCGGAAAGCAAACCGACCTTTGCATTCATTCTGTTTTCAAGTCCAAGTTCAAGAAGCGACAGCTGGTCTTTGTAGAGTTTCTTTTCGGCAGCTGTTACACCCCAGCCAAGTCCCCTTTTATGTCCGCGCCTGTATGCAAGGGCAAGATTTTCTTCAATTTCCATTGTAGCGGCGGTTCCAAGCATTGGATCCTGGAAAACACGGCCAAGATACTTTGCCCTGACATGTTCCTTTACATTGGTAATGTCTTCCCCGTCAAGTTCAATGGAACCTGAATCAGGCATGTAAACGCCTGCAATATGATTGAGCAAAGTAGATTTGCCGGCACCGTTACCGCCAATGACAGTTACAAAATCCCCGTCATTGAGGGTAAGGCTTATATCTTTAAGGGCTTTCTTTTCTGTTATTGTACCGGGATTAAATGTCTTTGAAATATGACTGATTGTTAACATTTCTGTCCTCCGATTTTAGGCTGCCTTTAAAACGGCTTTTTTCTTTCCATACTTCTGCTTGAGAACAGGAACCGAAAGTGCAACGGCTACAACAACTGCGGAAAGAAGCTTAAGGTCCTGTGTCTTCATACCCATCTGAAGAACAATGGCAATGATTACACGGTAAATTACAGAACCAAAGACTACTCCAAGGAGGCACCACCAGAAGCCGAACTTCTTTCCGAAAACAACTTCACCGATGATGATGGAAGCAAGACCGATTACGATTGTACCAATGCCCATGCTTACATCACCGAACCTCTGCTGCTGCATGACAAGGGCGCCGCTCAAGGCCACAAGGCCGTTGGCAATCATCAGTGCAAGAATCTGCATGCTGTCTGTGTTGATTCCCTGTGCACGGCTCATGGCTCCGTTATCACCAGTAGCGCGGATTGCACTTCCCAGTTCCGTTCCAAAGAACCAATAAAGGATGGCAATGATTACTGCTGTATAGATTACACCAACAATAAGGCTTGCAATGGATGTGGCACTTACAGGGAAAAGGTCGCCAAGATTAAGGGCATTATTGATCCAGTTTACTACAGTCTTGTTTGCACGGGAAAGAGGCTGGTTAGGCCCACCGAGTACATGCAAGTTGATGGAATACAATGCAAGCTGAACAAGAATTCCGGCAAGGATTCCAGGAATCTTAAGTTTTGTAGTAAGAAAACCTGTCAAAAGGCCTGCAATGGAACCTGCAACAGTGGCAACAAGAACTGCAATAAGGGGATTTACACCGCTTACAATAAGAAGAGCGCAGGTACATCCGCCAAGGGCAAAACTGCCGTCAACTGTCATGTCTGCAAAATCAAGAATCTTGAAGGTAATGTAAACTCCAAGAGCCATAATTCCCCAAAGAATGCCCTGGGAAACGGCACCAAGCATGGCACCTGAAAATGGTACGATAAAGTCCAAAAACGATTCAAACATAATGGAACATTATACCATACAAAATCCCTCAAGTATAGGAAAAAAAAGACAATGCATGATACAAACGGAAACACTTCCTGCGGACAAAGCCTTCTAAAAAAAACTGCCGTTGCTTGACATACTTTAAACCGTATGCAATAATACTGCTAACAGCAAAGGCGCTGGATACAGGAAATAACTGTCTCCAGCGCCTTTTTTTTTGCTTTTTTTAGGAGGTTACAGAATGAAAAACGGCATGACTTATCTTGATCCAATTCAGCCTTTCTTTGAATTGAAGACAGACAACTTTTACCAGGACTGTGTTGAATCACAGGGAAAATACTGGTTCTACAGTTTCTCAAGCAAGAACAAGTCGAATGCAAATAATGTAACCTTTTTGCCAGACGGATGCACAAACCTTGTAATTGCATGCGGAAAATACTTTGAAGCCCACTTGGTATACAATACTGTTGAAGCAGTTACCCTTGAAATGAAACCTGAAACAGAATACTTTGCAATCCGCTTTGAACCTGGCGAAAACCCATTTTCAAAGGGCGAGGAAATCAAGGCAAACGCAGGTAAAATCCTTCCTGCAGAAACAGACGAACTCAAGAAGATTTATTCCCTGGTTACAAGGGAACCTGATTTTGAACAGAGAATGGCAGTTGCATCAGACTTCCTTAAGACAATCGAAACAAAGTCTTCTACAAAGGAACTCTTCAAGCAGCTCCTGGACATCATCATTTCAAAAAATGGACTCAGTAAGATCAGCCAGCTGGAAGACCTTGCAGGATACTCTTCCCGTTACATCAACCACCTCTTTGACATGAACGCAGGTTTGAGCGCAAAGCAGTTCTGCAACATCATCAAGTTCCAGCTTGTACTTGGCGAAATCAACAGGGGCGAAAGCAACTCTTTCTCAAAGATTGCCGCAGACTACAGATTCTACGACCAGAGCCATTTCATCCACGAATTCAAGGCTTATACAGGAATGACACCAAGCGACTACAGCGAAGCAATGAAGATTGCGGGATAGAAGTTTTGGTATTAAAATATATTCCGAAGAATAATGAAAGCGAAAGTTTTTTTAATCGGAATATGTTTTATCCTGCTCTCCTGCGCCACAAGCAAAGTTCAGAATGCAGCAGTTACTGAAGAAGCTGTACTGGAATTGCTTTTTGCAGGGGACATTATGGCCCATACGGAGCTTACGGAAAGAAACTATGATTCCGTACTATCCGATGTGGAACCTATCATTAAAAAAGCCGATTTTGCATTCGCCAACTTTGAATCTCCCGTAAACGATAGCCTACCGCAATCAAGCTACCCTATTTTCAACTGCCACAGCGACTATGCGGATAAAATCATTTCAAGCGGTTTCAATGTCTTCAGCCTGGCAAACAACCACACAAATGACTTGCACCTTGACGGCATAAAATCAACAAAGGAATATTTTGATTCAAAAAAAACAGAAGGCATATTTTCTTCAGGACTTAAGGATTGGGAAAACGCCCCAGTCAAATTCATTGTCCTTGAAAAAAACGGAATAAAAATCCTTTTTGCTGCAGTCACTGAAGTCCATAACTTTTCAACTGAATTCCAATGGTTTGATTATCTGGAACCAGAGGAGATTTCCAGAAAGATTTTCCTAAGGCAAATTGAAGAGGAAAAGTCAAAATCCGGATGCGATCTTCTGGTTCTTTCCTTCCATACTGCAGAACCGGAATATGACCTCAGCATTGCAGAAAAAAGCAAAAACTTCTATTATTCTCTTATAAATTCCGGAGTGGACATTCTATGGATAAATCATCCACATGTACCAAAAGAATGGGAAACAATCCACACCGCGGATAACAGACAGAAAATCATTTTTTATTCTGTTGGAAACACTGTCAGTTCTCAAAGAAGAAATCCTGACTTTTCAAAACCTGCTTCCAGAAAGGAATTCAAGGGCGACAGTTTTCTTTTCAGCATGAAAATAAAAAAGACAGGCGACGGAATGATGGTTGGAACCCCAGAACCAACATTAATCACAAGCTACATAACAGACGGCAAATATTTTGTCACAAAAAAACTTGATGACAATCTTATTCAAGAACTGAAAGAAGAAGGCAACGACAAATGGTCCTCCTATCTTTCGGAAAGAAAAAAAGCATTGAGCAAAATTAAAGGAAAAGATACATGGCAATAAACTACAAGGATCTTCCAGTTTATGCACAGAAAGAACGCATTCTTGAAACATTAAAAAACAATCAGGTCATAGTTGTTCAGAGCCCAACAGGTTCGGGAAAAACTACACAGATTCCAGTTATCCTTCACGAAGCAGGATATTCTGAAAACGGCATAATCGCTGTAACCCAGCCAAGACGTATTGCAGCACTAAGCGTAAGTGAATTCATCTCAAAGCAGTTGAAAACAAAATATCCAGGTCTTGTAGGCTACAAGATGCGCTTTGAGGATAAGACGGACATCACGACCAGAATTAAAATCATGACTGACGGCATTCTCCTTCAGGAAATGAAACTTGACCCATACATGTCAAAGTATTCCGTAATCATGGTTGACGAAGCCCACGAAAGAAGCCTAAACATAGATTTTGTTTTAGGTCTTTTAAAGCGAGTTCTTGCAGTTCGTCACGACTTTAAGGTGATTGTAAGTTCTGCAACAATGAATGCGGAAAGTTTCAGCAATTACTTTGGGGGCTGCCCTATTGTTACCATAGACACCCAGACTTTCCCTGTAACAATGGTTTACGACCCACCTGCCCTGAAGACAACTACCCTTTCCACGGAAGGCACGGAAGCCCTTCTTTCAAAAATTGAAAAGACAATCGACCGAGTCCTTGACAACAGGGAGCCCGGAGACATTCTTGTTTTCCTTCCAGGTGAAAAGATCATCAAGGACTGCATGGAAAGGCTTTACAACAGCACCTTCAGAAGCAAGATTCACATTGTTCCTTTGTACGGAAGACTTCCAAAGGAAGAACAGGAAAAGGTTTTTGACAGCGCACCATTCGGAAAGAAAAAGGTTGTATTGAGCACCAACATTGCGGAAACCTCCGTTACCATCAACGGAATTACAACAGTTATAGACAGTGGCCTTGCAAAACTGAATTTCTATAGTCCAAGAACCTTTACTTCAAGCCTTAACGAAACTCCCGTAAGCCGTGCCAGCTGCAACCAGAGAAGAGGCCGTGCAGGACGAACTTGCGAGGGAACCTGTTACAGACTTTACAGCCGCGAAGACTTTGATACACGACAGGAATACACTACTGAAGAAATTTACAGAACTGACCTTAGCGAAGTTGTTCTCCGCATGGCAGAACTTGGAATCACAGATTTTGAACAGTTCGACTTCATTTCGCCACCAGGCCGCGAAGGCATCATCGGCGCAATCAATACGCTGAACATGCTTCATGCCCTTGAAAGCGACGGAACCCTTTCGCCAACAGGAAAACTCATGGTGGAATTCCCGCTGGAACCCCGTGTCTCAAAAATACTGGTTGAAAGCATCATGAGGTACCCGGATGTTCTTGAAGATGTAATCATTGCAGCAGCCTTCCTAAGCACCCAGTCTCCTTTCGTTCTCCCTGTAGGCGAAGAAATGGATGCAAGAATGGCACATCACTCTTTCAGGGACATTCAGGGCGACTTTGTTACCTATGTAAAGCTTTTCCGTACATACATGGAACAGCCTAACAAGGAAAAATTCTGCAAGAGAAGCTACCTTGACGAACGGGTAATGGCAGAAATCGTAAACATCAAGGAACAGCTGGAAGAAATAATCTCCAAAAGGCTTCAGATGCCTATTACAGGCGGCGGAAGCATGGACAACTACCTTTGCTGCATTGCAAGCGGAATGATTCAGTTTGTTTGCGTTCGCGAAGGCCGTGAAAACTACAGGAGCCTTACACAGGACCACATTTCAATTCATCCTGGTTCTTCCATGTTCAAGACTTTCCCACTCTACATCGTTGCCGGTGAAATCGTAAGGACAAGCAGAATGTTTGCCATGAGCGTATCACCGCTTACAAAAAGGCTTATGGAACAGATTGATCCTAAGCTTGAACATGAACTGGCAGTAGTACGAGGCAACAAGGGAAAGAGCCTTACAGGAAACCTTGAGTACTCGGGAACAACCTTCCGCGACGAAATCAAGAAGGAAGAAAAGAAAGGCAAGAAGGACAAAAAGTCAAAGAAGGAAATCGATTCCGAAAATGCAATTTCCATTGGCGGCACACAATTTGAATTCAAGAAAATCAAGGGAAAGAAAACTGTTCTTCTTCCTTGGACTGAGTTCAAGCCTGCCATAATCATGGAAAGGAACGAGAACCTCCTTGCACAGATTGCAGGCATGAGGGGAACAATCCTCATGAAGGGCGGATACAAGCTTCTTGACGGTGAAAAGATGGAAATCATCATGAAGGCTACAAAGACACTTAATCTTGAGCCTATTGATGAAAAATCCTGGCCAAGAAAGATGAACATAAACATTCACGAAGAAGGTTCGATTAACGAACTCATAAAGAATGTTGAATTCATAATGCGCGTCACCGTTGCAAAGAGCGCTTCAAAGGAACACGGATTCATCTGCCTGTTTACTGATGGAAACGGAACCTATTGGTTCAAGGTTTCAAGAGGTTTTGCCACTGCAATCAACGAAAGCATTTCTTCACTCGAAAAGCTCATTGATGATGCAGAAAACAAAAACCTTGATGAAGCACAAAAAGAAAAGGTCAATATGGTTTACCGCCTTCTTAACGGAATGTACGAATAGCAGCATTTAATATACAAAAAAGGCATTAAAACTTGAAAAACAGGTCATAAATGCTTACTTTTAGGATTATGATAAGAAACATTCAAAAAGTTTTAATGCCTTTTATTTTTTCAGCACTTTTAAGTGGATGCAAAAGCCTTTCCGTAGAAAAAACTGAAACCTTTGATTTTGACCGGGAAGAAAACAGTTACGAAATAAATTTTCCTGCAGAGTCGTCCACTTCCCTTTATCTTTTCAGGCTTGAATTTTCCGGAAACACGAACAAACCAAACTTCGAGGCCATAAGTGTAAAGATGGACAACCAACTGGAATCTAAAATAAACATCAAGGCTCAGTTGGAAAGCGAGGAACTGGAAATAATTTCAGAGTCGGGCATTTACACTGTAGGGCAGAAAGAAGAAAAACTGCTGACCATTGACCTTGAGCATAATCCAGAAGAAAGCAATGCCGCCTCCATTACCTTTTTCATAGAGGGAAATCTTTCAGGCGGCACAATATTTTTTGAAGACCTAAAATTAGTGGGGAACTAAATCACTCCTTTTCCGCAACGGAAGCAAGAACTATAGCCCTCTGATCAAGCGGAATCATTCCGTCCGCATAAACTTTCAAAGGCTGAAGGGAATAAGTTTTTTCCTTATCCTGGTTTTCTTCCACAGCAACCTTATAAAGCCCGTTAAAGAAGGAACCGTCAGACTTTACTGAACGGAACTGAACGATGTTGTCCTCGCGGTTTCCGTTCCAGAAATAACTTCCTTCATCAGAGACATTATCCCCAAGCACTGAATATTTTCCAGAAGAGAACCTTACAAGGTAGCCTTCAGAAGTTTTCCATGACTTTACCTTTTCCAGTTCAAGTGCCATATCGTTGTTTGTCTTTTTGGACTTGAGTTTTGACTTAAAGAGATTCTGCTTTGTCTTTTTGTAGTCGCCGTCCCATACAGTACTTTCACTGATTCTCATGCGGACATCATCCTGAATGCGAATATGAATTTCTTCAGTAGACTTAAGGGAAATGTCTACGCGACGCTTTAAGTTTTCAATTTCCTGGTTAATGGTAGAAAGGTACATTCCGTTTCTGCGGATATTGCTATGAGCCCAGATGTAAACTTCTTCCGTATCATCCTTAAAGAAAATGATTTCCTTTGAATTGTAGTTGAAGAAAAGATACCTTACGCCGCTTCCATCGCTTTCATTCATGTACCAGAGTCCTTCAAGGAAGTTTGCAAAGGTTTCTACAGTTCCATCCTGAATCTTTGCAAGTTCCTTAGCGGCAATGCGGCTGCCTGCAACACGGAGGGTCTTTGTCTTTACATACTTGTATTCGTCTGCACTCCATTCGTACTGAATCTGAAGCTGGTCAGTGCTCTTTTCGTTTTCTGTATCAGTTGTGTAAACCCAGATTGGAAAACTTGAACCGTTGGCCTTAGACCGTTCATAGGAATCGTAGCGGTCCATCTGCTGAATGAAAACAGTTCCGTCTCCGCGAAGATCGGCAATTTTTCTAAGGCTGAACCTGTCGTTCCAGTTGGAGATATGATATGCCTTCAAGATGGAATCACCGTTTTCTGCAAACCCCTGGTAAACAAGGGCATTGCGGTGATCACCGCTCAAGTCGATTCCGGTATAGGAAAAAGTCTGTGCCTGAATGATTTCAGTTGCAAGCTCAGCCTTTCTTTCATAGGAAGAAGTCTTTGGGTTATAAAGGCCGACAATAAGCGATATGTAGGGACTGTCCATAGTTCTGACAGCGTTCACCTGATCATCAAAACCGTCGCCGTCAAAATCCATGCTGACAATACTCAGGAGAGTTTCGTTGCTGTGCAGCGGAATAAGGGATACAAGGGCAGAATCATCGTCTTCCATGGAAACATCCTGAACCGAAGTCTGGGATTCTGCATTTGTTTTTGGAATGACAACAGAAGAAGAAACAACGGTTTCCTCTTCCTTATATATATATCTTTTTGCAAGCAGTACAATAAGAAGTGCAGCGGCTGCAAGAATCAGCAAAGCAAGTGTAATTTTTTTCTTCATTACCTTATTTTACTAATTCTTGCCTTATCGCACAAGACTATGCGGAAAGTACTTCCTTAAGAATTGCAAGGCCTGCATCGATTTCCTTCTTTGTAATGTTCAAAGGAGGAACAAAGCGGAGTACATCGTCTCCTGCAGTAGAGAAAAGAAGTCCCTTTGCAAGGCAAGCCTTTTCGTATTCCACAGGATTTGACTTTACCTGAACGCCAATTACAAGTCCCATACCGCGTACTTCAACTACGCAAGGAAGATTCCAGCTTTTGATTGTATTGCGGATGTAATCACCCTTTTCATTTACAGCATCCATGAAACCAGGCTTTGTAAGTTCATCGATTACAACATTAGCAGCGGCACAGGCAAGTGGGTTTCCACCGAAAGTTGACTGGTGGTCACCGGCTGCAAAGACATTTCCCTTTCCGCGCCACATACAGGCACCCATAGGAATACCGCCGGCAATAGCCTTTGCAAGTGTCACTACTTCTGGTTCCACTCCGTAAAGGTCTGAACAAAGGAGTGAACCGCATCTTCCCATACCAGTCTGCACTTCATCGCAGATTACGATTGCACCTGCATCGCGAGCTGCCTTTGCACAAGCCTTTGCCCATTCCTTATCCAATGGAAGAACTCCACCTTCACACTGAACGGGTTCAAACATTACGGCTGCAACAGTATCATCAAAAGCTGTCTTAAGTGCATCCCAGTCATTTGGCTCAAGGTATTTGAATCCTTCAACATAAGGTCCAAAGCATTCAGGATGAAACTTGTCCTGTCCTGTAGCTGTAAGAGTTGTAAGAGGTCTTCCATGGAAAGACTTCTTCAATGTAATGATTGTCCTTCTCTTTTCACCGCCATTAAGCCAGCCGTATTTTCTTGCAAGCTTGATTGCACATTCATTTGCTTCGGCACCAGAGTTTCCAAAGAACACACCTTCAAAACCAGTTGCCTTCAAGAGTTTTGCGGCATATTCGTTGCCGATGTCGCTTGTAAAGTAATTGCAGATGTGGATCTGTTTTTTAGCCTGCTTTGCAACAGCCTTCACAAGAGGCTTGTAGTTGTGTCCAAGACAGTTAACTGCAATGCCGGCAAGAAAGTCCACATACTTCTTCCCGTTTACATCTGTAAGAGTTGATCCCTGACCTTTAACAAAAGTAACATCAAAAGATCCATAGTTATTCAATATCTGTTTGTTTCCCATAATAATTTCCTTTCATAGCGCCAAGGACGGCGCATCATTAGTTTCAGCTACAATAGCCGCGAGCATCAATGTTTTGTACAACGCAAAAACAGGCGCGGACTGCGGCTGAATTGATGCTCTGTTGTTGAAAAATCCAAGGATGGATTTTTCAACTAATAAATCATTGTTCCTATACCACGGTCGCTGAACATTTCTATCAATAATGAATGTGGCACGCGGCCATCGATGATGTGTGTTCTTGGAACCCCGCCGTTACGGGCAAGAAGACAGCATTCAATCTTTGGAATCATTCCGCCTGAAATGATGCCGTCGTCAAAATATTTCTGAACATCATTCAAATGGATGCGCTGGATAAGGCTTGAAGGATCGTTCATGTCCCTCAAAACACCAGGAACATTTGTAAGCTGAACGAACTTTTCTGCTTCCAGTGCAATTGCAATCTTTGCAGCGGCTGTATCGGCATTGATGTTGTACCTTACATTTTCTTCTGATTCGCTCAATGCAATTGTAGAAACAACCGGGATTACGCCTTCGTTAAGGAGGCTGTTGATGATTTCAGGATTGACCTGTGTAACTTCACCAACAAAACCGTAGTCAACACCGTCCCCTTTATCAAGTTTCTTTGCACGGATAAGTCCGCCGTCAGTACCGCTAAGGCCAACCGCCTTACCGCCCTGCTGAACGAGCATTCCTACAATACCTTTGTTAAGTTTTCCGGCAAGAACCATCTGGACGATTTCCATTGTTTCTTCATCCGTATAGCGAAGTCCGTTGATGAACTTAGATTCCTTACCAACCTTTTCAAGCATGGCATTGATTTCAGGACCACCGCCGTGAACAAGGACAACCTTGATGCCGATTGTATTGAGGAGGACAATGTCTTCCATAACATAGCGCTTAAGGTCTTCGTTGAGCATGGCATTGCCGCCGTACTTAACAACAACAGTCTTGCCTACCCAATGCTTGAAATATGGCAAAGCCTGAACAAGAACACTTGACCACTGGTTGCTGTCGAGTGGAGGATTTACATTAGCTATCATTTCATTATTCATATCATCATTCCTTTAAATTAAGACTAACTTCTGTAGTCACCGTTGATCTTTACATAGTCGTATGTAAGGTCACATCCCCATGCTGTTCCTTCTGCGTTTCCGTCCTGAAGGACAACTTCAATTGCAACAGCTTCTTCAGCAAGAATTGATGTTGCCTTTTCTTCGTCAAAGGAAAGTCCTACGCCATTGTGAACAACTTCAATTTTTCCACCGCACTTGTCACAACCGTAAACCTGGAATTTTTCTCCCTCAGGAGTATCGAAATATCTCTTTGAACCTTTCTTGCTTGAGAAGTAAACGCAAGTCTTGTCCGGATCAAATTCATATCCGCTGTACCCCATGGCACACATGATTCTTCCGCAGTTTGCATCGCGACCAAACATGGCAGCCTTTACAAGGTTTGACTTGATTACAAACTTTGCAAGTCCGCGGGCAGTTTCAACATCCTTTGCGCCCTTTACGGTACATTCAACAAGATGGCTTGCACCTTCACCGTCTGCAGCAATCTTCATTGCCATCTGAGTATTAAGTACATTCAATGCCTTAAGGAATGCATCGTAATCAGGTCCTTCAGAAACGATTTCGGCATTTCCTGCAAGACCGTTTGCCATGACTGTAAGGGTATCGTTTGTAGAAGTATCACCGTCAACAGAAACACAGTTGTATGTAGACTTTACGGTTTCCTTTACAGCCTTATCAAGCATTGCAGAAGAAATTGCACAGTCAGTTGTAACAAAAGAAAGCATTGTGCCCATGTTGATGTGGATCATGCCGCTACCCTTGCACATTGCACCGATGTGAACTGTCTTTCCGCCGATTTCTGTTTCAACTGCACATTCCTTGTACTGAGTGTCAGTTGTCATGATTGCTGTTCTTGCTTCCTTGTGACCTTCAACAGAAAGTCCAGCCTTAAGCTTGTCAAAGTTTTCTTCAATCTTTTCTACAGGTACATGCTGGCCGATGATTCCTGTTGAACATACGATTACATTCTCTGGAGCAATGCCAAGACCTTTGGCAGTAAAGTCGGCCATACGGAGTGCATTTTTATAGCCTTCTTCACCTGTACATGCATTGGCAAAACATACATTGCAGATTGCTGCCTGCATCTTTCCGCCTGCAATGTTCTTCATTGTAAGCTTAACGCATTCTGCCTTTACGCGGTTGCTGGTAAAAATTCCTGCTGCGTTGCACATAACTTCACTGTAAACAAGTGCAGTATCATTTGTCTTTCTTGAGGCCTTGAGACCGCAATGAATGCCGTTTGCTGTAAATCCTTTTGGAGCACAAACTCCACCGTCAATAAAATGCATAAATATACACTCCTTTTGCATTATTTTGCATAAATATACTTCTTTATCAGTAAATATTCAATATTATACATAAATTTTCTTCATTTTTATAGGAGGACGCTAAAATTGAATTTTTTAACTGTTGTCTATATAATAGAAACATTATGAAAAATCTCGTTAACATTTTGATTCGTGCATTTCTTACAGGCATTGCCATTGGCATCGGCGGAACAGTTTTCCTTAGCAGTGAAAGCAAAGTAGTAGGCGCATTCCTTTTCGGAACAGGCCTTTTCACAATCCTTACATTCGGCTTTTACCTCTATACAGGCAAGGTTGGATATATCGTTGAAAACAAGCCAAAATACATCGGCGAAGTTGCCCTCATCTGGCTTGGCAATTTGATCGGAACCTTCGTATTTGCAAGACTCATTCTCCTTACCCGCGTTGCAGGAATTGCAGCAAAGGCAGCCGCAATGTGCGAAGTAAAGATGAACGACAGCCTTGTCAGTCTTTTTGTTCTTGCAATCTTCTGCGGAATGCTCATGTTCATTGCTGCAGACGGTTACAAAAAAATCAGTCACGAAACAGGAAAATGCCTTGCAATCTTCCTTCCAGTAATGGCTTTCATCTTAAGCGGATTCGAACACTGTGTAGCAAACATGTTCTACTTTAGCCTTGCCGACGCATGGACAGTGAAGAGCTTTGCCTACCTCCTCGTAATGACACTGGGAAATGCAGCCGGCGGTATGTTGATTCCACTCTGCAGAAAGGCAATGGTTGAAAATCAGTAAGCTAACTTTTTATTAATGTCCGTAGAAAGTGTTGCTGCGCCGATTGAGCTTGCCAAAATCAAGCAAATTACACTACTTCCGGACATGGCATTAAATAAGCGCATAAAAAAAGACCGTCTGAAACTTCAGGCGGTCTTCTTATTTTAAATCGATTTGGATTTAGAAAGTTGCAAGTGTCTTTTCAACACGGGCAACAGCACGGTCCTTTCCAAGGATCCAGATTGAACCGATAAGTGGTGGCGAAACCTTTGAGCCAGTAACAGCCATGCGAACAGGCATCATGAAGTCACCGAGCTTGATTCCAAGTTCTTCAGCATACTTCTTTGCAAGTTCTTCTGCTGCTTCGTGTTCCATGCCGAAGATTTCTGCAACATAGTCCTTGGCCTTTACAAGAACTTCCTTTGTCTTTGCTTCGTCAAGTTTTTTAGGAATGATGTTTTCCTTTGCTGGAACAGCTGGTTCTGTAAAGAGGAAGCGAACCATTTCTGCAGCATCAGAAAGGAAGTGAAGTCTTTCCTTGATGAGTGGCATCAAAGCCATAAGCTGCTTCTTTACATCTGCAGAAGACATGTTCATTGAAGCATCTACACATACAGGTTCACCGTCAGCACCGAGGGAAACGCCAGAGAATTCTGGTCCTACCTTTGGCTTAGGCTGTGGATTGTCAGGATTGATTTCAAGAGTTGCGTCTCCTGTTCCTGTAATGAATGGGAGAACCCACTTGTAGAGTTCTTCATCAGTCAATGCACGGATGTACTGTCCGTTGTACCATTCAAGCTTCTTGTAGTCGAAAACAGCAGGTGCCTTGTTAAGGTGTTCAAGGCGGAACTTCTGTCCAAGTTCTTCAAGTGTATACATGTCGCGTCCGTCATCGTATGAACAGCCAAGGAGAGCTACATAGTTTACGATTGCCTGTGGGAGATAACCGCGGGCACGGAATTCATTCAATGATGTTGAACCGTGGCGCTTTGAAAGCTTCTTTCCGTCGCTTCCGTTTACCATTGGAAGGTGACAGAATTCAGGATGTTCCCAGCCAAAAGAGCGGTACATCTGAACATGCAATGGAGTAGATGGAATCCATTCCTGTGCACGCATAACATGAGAAACCTTCATAAGGTGATCGTCTACGATGTTTGCAAGGTGATATGTTGGGAATCCGTCGCTCTTAAGGAGAACTGGATCTGGAGAAATGTCTTCGTTATTCCATTCGATGTCACCAAGAAGATGATCTGCAAACTTTGTCTTTCCTTCAAGAGGTACCTTGAGGCGGATAACATAAGGCTTTCCTGCATCAAGATTTGCCTTTACTTCTTCCGGAGTAAGGTGACGGCAGTTTCTGTCATAGCCAGGAGCCATCTTGTTTTCTGTCTGAATCTTGCGGATTCTTTCAAGTCTTTCTGCATCACAGAAACAGTAGTATGCCTCGCCGTTTTCAATGAGCTGCATTGCATACTTCTTGTAAAGTTCAAATCTTTCAGACTGAACATAAGGACCGTATTCACCGCCTTTTGAACCGCCTTCATCCCAATCGATGCCAAGCCAGTCCATTGTGTCATAAAGGTTCTGAACATATTTTTCATCAAAACGAGTGCGGTCTGTATCTTCAAGACGAAGAATGAACTTACCGCCCTGTGAACGGGCATAAAGATAATTAAAAAGTGCCGTGCGCACACCACCAATGTGCTGCATTCCTGTCGGCGACGGAGCGTATCTAACTCTAACTTCAGACATATAAATCCCCTAATAAATAAAATACAACAAAATATATAAACTAAACCATTCCGTCGCCGTAGCGACAGGAGGTCGCGTCTATCAGTTTAGCAATATGGCCCGTCAGTTTATGCGTAGCAGAAACTGATTAGCTTGCGGAGACATGGATGTCGAAGCAAGCTAACGTATCTAACTCTAACTTCAGACATATAAATCCCCTAAAATAAATAATTACAATTTAAGTTTTGCTATTTTATAGTTTTATTGCTTTTTTTTCAATGATTAACTAAAATGGAAGAATGAGTTTGATTGAATTGAAAGACATCTGCAAGAACTATCAGATGGACAAAGTAGTTGTTAAGGCCGTTGATAATGCATCCTTCAAAATTGAAAAAGGTGAATTTGCTGCAATTTCAGGACCTTCCGGATCCGGCAAGTCTACCCTCCTCAACATGATTGGGCTCATCGACATCCCTACATCCGGTACCCTTTTGCTTAACGGAAAGGACATCTACAAAGACACAAAACTTTCAATCAATACAAAACTCGGCGTAAAGCTGGACAACGAGCTTACAGTACTCCGCCGCCAGAACCTTGGATTCATTTTCCAGACCTTCAACCTCATACCGGTACTCAATGTCCGTGAAAACATAGAATTGCCACTGACACTTGGTTCTACAATTGCTACAGAAACAATGAACAAAAAGGAACTTTCCGAATGGATTGATTTCCTCGTTGATACAGTTGGCCTTTCTGCATGGAAAACCCACAAGCCTTCGGAATTAAGCGGTGGACAGAGACAGCGCGTTGCCATTGCCCGTGCCCTTGTAACAAAAGCCCCCGTAATTCTTGCAGACGAACCGACTGCAAACCTAGACTCAAAGAACGGCGATCAGATTCTGGAATTGATGAAAAAGCTTAACAAAGAATTGGAAACCACATTCGTGTTCTCTACACACGATTCCAAGATCGTGCAAATGTCAGACCATGTAATAAAAATCGCCGACGGTAAAATCCTTTCGGCATAAAAAAAAGCCACAATGAGTGATCATCGTGGCTTTTTTTTGTTTTCCAAAAACTTTTCTAATCTTTAGTAATCGATATCAAGAGTAAAGTAAGATGCAAGTCTTGCCTGGTATACGCCAGGTTCATCCTTCAACCTGTAGTAAACCTGAACTCCATTCACCCAGTCCAAATGCTTCAAGAAGTTTGTCTTAACAAGGCCTAATTTAACCCAGCTGTTATTAAGGAATTCCCCGTCAGAAGAGAAATTGCTTGTATCGTGCCTCCACTGAATGATGAGCTTAAGGTCTTTTTTAGGACCAACTTTTCTTACGCCAAGATCCAGGGCAACACGCTGGGAATTCCTTTTTTCCTCGATGGAATAAACATTCTGGAATTCAGCATTGAATCCCCATCTGTCCCACAATCTGTATGTACCGACTGTTAAAACTTCAGACTTTGATGTGATGGAAGTAATTGACTTAAGGCTTTCCGGACTGCTGAACCTGAAGGTGTTCTGAATGTAGCTGTCATAACCGAAAATTGTCTTTTTTGCTTCAAGGCCAATTACATTATTGATTCCGTATGGATTGTAGGGATTTTCTTCAACACTGTTCACATCCCTTGCAGTACGGCGGAAATATAGATTCAAGGAAGCCTGCAAGAATGAAAACTCAAGGGATCCAGCATAGGAAAGCTCGTCAAGTTTTGGAGGATTGTCCTTGCTGAATTCAACACCGTCCTTAAAATTGTAAAGGATGACTCCAGTTGCAGTCATGAAGGACAAAGGGAATGTAAGGGAGCCGATGATGCTTGATTCACTGTCTGCAACGATATTTGTTGTAAGTCGTTCTTCCTGAGAATAGTCGGTAACATTATTGAAGATTCTTACATATCCCCAGTTGAGGGTCTTTTTTCCTGCAGAGACAATACAGTAAGGCCCCGCCATATAGTCAAAATACAGGGTGCTTTTCTGATCATTTACCCATTTGATTGGAAAGAAAGTTGTGCAAAGGTTTCCGTGGATTGCAAAGGATTCATCCGGTCTTGCTACAAAGGAAATGTGGTTTTCAAAGTCGAAGTATCCGGCTCCCCAGTTTTCCCTATAAAATTCCCCTTCCCTTACCTTGATTTCACCATCTGCATCACAGTATTTTTCAGCAAGGTCGCCAAACCTGTGGCCATAAATGATACCCATCTCGCTTCTATTGCGACCGTAGAATTTAAACACTTTAGAATCGGGAAGGATATGGCCCGTTACAGGCCTTGTATTGTTTATTTTGTCATTTTCTTCTGCTGTTATATCCCCGGCATCATCAAATATAGAATCGAAATCATCCTCGATATCCTGAGCAAATACCAGAGATCCCATTAAGAATATTAACAACAGAAGACTTTTTTTCATTTTGCACTCATCATTTCCAGATACTGCTTTGTGTATACAGTAGCTGCCTGTGGTGCAAAGGAAACATTTGTAACCGTTACCTGAGTTCTTTCATACTGAACCTTATCACCGATTTTCTTTCCGCGAAGATTATCCGTAATAAGCATTTTGGAAGGGACATTGATTTCCTTTCCTTTTTCCATAACTTTCTGATATGAAGGAACGGCAGTAGTTCTCAAAAGCTGTCCGGAAAGACTGTAGTCTTCCTTCTTGCGCACAAGGCCGTCATCTGTTACCCAAATTTTCAGCATTGGATAATCAACATTATCAGTTTTTGCCTTTAATGTAAATAAAGTACAGTCAAACTTTCCGAGCTTAACTTTTTCAGTTGCTTCAATCTTGTAGTCGCGGTAATAATGCTGAGGCGTAAAATCGGAATTGTTTGCATTTGATCCCTGGAACTTGTCTTTAGCGCTAGTAAATGTAAAGCGTCTGTCTACAGGGTCAAAAAACCAGATTGTATTGTCAAACTGAAGGTATCCCTTGCCCTTTTCCTTTTCAGGACCGTTAACAAGGATAACCCACTTGCCTTCGTCATCACGGCGATACATGGTAGCTTCGGTATTATTCTTTCCCTGCCCAGGTTTTTCCTGAACGATAGAATAATTTGCCTTGAAATCCTTTCCATAAAATGCAGTCTGTGCTTCCGCACTCTTCAAAAGTTCTTCATCTGACAGGGCAAATGCACCGAGTGAACTGATTGCTGCAATAGTAAACAAAATTATCTTTTTCATAAATTACTCCCTGATGGCAGTCCTATTCAGTTGTAGACAAAGCCTGAACAGGTGTTATTTCAACTGCCTTTCTAATAGATAAAACAACAGCTCCTAAAGTAGTTACAAACACAAAGGCCAGAATCACCGCAACATTAGAAAACTCTAATCTAGGGGCAATAACGCCGTTTTCAAGGAAAACATCAAAAGCCGGAATGAAAGAAAGGTTTATGCACCTGATGATTCCGCAGAACACAAGGCTCAATGCAAAACCGGCAATGCACCCGCATACCATGAGGCAACAGGCTTCGGACAAAAGAATGCGGTAAACATTAAAACGGTTCATACCGATGGCCTTGTAAATGCCGATTTCATTTATTCGTTTCAGAACAAGAACCCTGTAAGTGCTTGAAACCCCGACAATGATGATTACTATAAGGACACAGATAATGAGCATTGAAACCCAGTTCATTGCATCAATGACTATCTGAAGTTCTTCCATTGAAGATTCAATGCTTACAAGACAGTGAGTTTCCTCTGTGAATCCTGCCTTCTGGGCCTTATAAAAATTCTCCTTGTCCTTAACAAGCGGGAACATATTGAGTACTGAACTGAGGACCTGGTGATATTTAGGAAGTTTCTTTGCGGAATATGAACCGTCAGGGAAATAAACGCAGATTCTGTTTGCGTAGTCCGCCCCCTTTTCCACATAATCGGCCGCATAATCAATGCTGAAATATACAGTGTACATTCCAAAAATGCTTGAATCACGGAAGATTCCCTTTACGACAAAAGGAATCGTATCTATACCACGACCGATTTTATTGACAACGAATGTAATCTGGTCCCCTGCATGAACGGAAAGGGATTTTGCAATCGGTTCGGAAAGCAAAATGTCGTATTTGCCAGAAAGCTCTTTTGAAGAGCCTTCTACAAAATTAAATTTTTCAAAAAGAGGCTGCTCCTTTTCAAAGTCAATTCCAATTATCTGGCGGAACCTTGCTTCAGTACCTTCATAAGAAAGATATGAATATTCAGCCCTCTTGGAAATTCTTTTTGTAACAACGGCATTTTTTGGAAGTACGGACTTCACCTTTTCAAGATATTCAGAAGAGTTTACATATTCAACTTCCTGGATACCACCCATTACCTGCATGTCTCCGCCGTAATAGATCTTTGCTTTTGTAGCCATGGCAGAAAGCATTCCGTCTACAACGAACATGAGGAAAAGTGAAATGGCAACACCTACCATGCTTACAAGAAAAAGGGAAATGTACTGACGCCATTTTGAAAGGAGAGATCTTGAAGAGATTTTAAAGTAATACATCAGCTTCCTCCCTGCATTGCCTTCACAGGACTAACCCTTAAGGCAGTATGAACCGGATAAATCCATCCAACCACACCAAGTAAAAATGAAAGTCCCATGGACTTAGCAATTATTTTGGCAGAAACGGAGAACTCAAGGGTTTCGCTTCCGAAAAGCTGAATGAGGAATGCGTTTCCAAGGCTGATGTGCATTGACGATATGAAAGTGCTGCCTATGGAACCAAGTATACAGCCAAGAACTCCGGCTGTTATGGTAAGCATGAATGTTTCGACCATGCATTCAAGGGAAACAAATTTTCTTGAAGCCCCCTCTGCCCTCATGGTACCGATTTCCTGAGTCCTGTTAAGAACATTAACTACAAGAGTATTGTTTATTACTATGAACCCTGCTCCAAGAACTACGATTACACCGAAATTGAAAATAAAGCGGATCCAGTAAAGGTACATGGCTGTACTTCCCGCTGCACTTCTCCAGGTAACGGCCTGAACCGGCCATGAAGCATCCTTGAAGAAACGGTTAAGTTCAGAAACGGTTTTCTGAATTGTCCTGCGGTCTTTAACCTGAAGGATGATGAAGTTCCATACAGTGCTTTCAGCTTCGTTTACCTGAGGAACAGCTTTAGGTTCCTCAACCTTTGTTTCCTTAATTTCCTCCATAGGAGAATCCTCTGCAGAAAAATCTTCGGCTTCTTCAAAGATGGAATCGAAATCATCGTTTTCAAGAAGGTCCTGGGACTCTTCATCAATTTCGATGGTATCGGAAACATCACTCATGTCGAAAAGTGAGCGGATGGTTATCGGGTCAACAAGGATTATGGAATCAAGGGTTTCGTTCTTTATTTCATAGTCATAGATGCAGCAGATTTTGGCGGCACGAATCCTTAAGGTCATTTTGTCTTCAACAAAGAACTGAAGGTCGTCGCCTGCCTTAGCAC
>JAUNCR010000049.1:11882-20313 GCA_030526505.1 Spirochaetales bacterium | reverse complement strand
TGCCTTGTCAGCTTCAGCCTTCTTTGCGGCTGCTTCCTGCTGTTTCTTGTCAGCTTCTGCCTTCTTAGCTGCTGCTTCCTTTTCAGCGTTCTTCTGAACCTTCTTCTGTTCATCAAGGTTCTTCTTTTCCTGGCTTGCGTCCTTTGCAGCGTTCTGTGCCTTTTCAGATGCAGCGTCAGCTTCGCGTTCCTTGATGTCTACCATGTTCTTGCGTTCATCAATTCCCTTGTCATCTTCTTCCTTCATGGAATTAACAACATTCTTGTCACTGATTACTGAAGTTTCAACTGAAGAAAGTCCACCGTCGGCAAATTCACCAAGTGGAATTACAATCTGTGAGTTTCCTGGCCAGTCTGACCATTTTGTTGAAAGACCGCATTTTGATGCTGTAAGGTTCTTTGTAACGATGTCTTTGTACTTTCCCTTGAAAGCATCAAGGTTCTGGCGGTAAACGGCGTTGTAAACTGTTACGAAGGTTGCAACTGTAGCAGCGTCCTTTTCGTTGTAGCCGTAAGCAGCTGAAAGGTAAGCACCGATGATTCTCCTTAAGTTGCGGATGTGGTCAACGGTAGCATTTGAATTGATGATGAGGATGTCAGCATCAAGTTTTCCTGTTGTCTCGTCAACTGCGTGAATCACAGTATATTTTTCGTTGGCACCGACTGTAGCACCCTTATCAAGACCGTTAGCCTTGAGTCTGTTTCCGAGTCCGCTACCGATTGCCTTAATTGCTTCGATTGTTTCAATTACAGCATGAGGTCCAGAATAGTTTTCAAAAACGATTGTACCTTCATCACCTGTACTCTTAAGTTCCTTTTCGTTGACATCGATTGCAAAAACATTTGCCATTGTCAATGTAAAAAAGATGAGAGAAGATGCTAAAAATTTCTTCATAAAATCCTCCACGATTATTAACCCCTATATTTTATCACCGTTTTTGACGGTTGTCACGGTTAAATCACAGTTTTGAAGCCGCTATCTTTTTCATGACTTCAACGGCCTTGTCCCTGGTTTCCTTCTGAAATTGAGGGTAGAGCATGTAGCTGAGTATGTTTTTTCCCTTCTGGTAGAAAGTTGGTCGCCCCATGAAAAGGCAGATTTCCCAGGTGCTTTCGATTATTGCATCAAGTAAGAGTTTGTCCTGAGGCGTAATCTTTTTTGTGTTCATCAGGTACTCGAAAGTTTCAAGGGTCTGGCAGTCCGGGTCCCATCCGGCTTTACCCGCATTCTTTATGAGCCTCACCATAAGGGAAGGGTCCGACACATTTCTTAGCATTGAATTGGTTTCGCTGCGGCAAAAATAAATCTGGCTTTCGCTTGCTATGTCCAGAAGCCTTATTCCGTAGTCGATGTTTTCCCTAAAGAAAAGGTTTTCCCTCAGGCCCTGGGCTTTGTTTCTGTTCCACTGGCGGGCCATTTCCTTTATTTCCATTGAAAGGAGGGAAAGATATTCCTCTTCATCTTCCTTAAGGTTTCCTTCAACAAAGGCGTTTTTAATTTCCTCTGCATACTCACCTTCAAGAACAACTCCCATTTCATAGGAAGACGGCATCAGGTTTTCTGGATTTTCAACCTTGATTTGCTTTGGTTTTGCTTCGAAGTATGAGGATGCTGCTGTTTCAACATTGAGTCTTGTCTGGTAGAGTTCAAGGGACCAGTTGCTGTTGCATAGCACCATGTATCCGGAATCGGAAGTAAAAAGATACTTTATGGATTTCTTAGGATCGAACCTGACTTTCCAAGCAGGCTTTCCGTCTTTCCTTATGCAGCAGGCCTTTGATTTTGTTGCGAGGGTAACTCCCTGAGATGTAAGTGCAGAATAGATAATGTCGGAACTTCCTATGCCTGAATCGAATTGCTCCAGTATTTCGCCGTTTCCGGTTTTTACCCTGGCAACTTTTGAAGACGGTCCGTAAATGAAGAATACTTCGCGGTTTTTCAGGTCGGGCAGTATTTTTATTGGAAGGCTCATGCCGTTGGCACCAGCCGGGATTGTCCACTTTGATATAGTGTTTTTGTTTTCAACGGAAAGAAGACCTGCGCTGCCGTCCCTGAAGGAAAGTACGATTCCGTCCTGCATTGAAACGGCTTCAATGACTTCTCCGGCAAAAACAATCTCTTCAAGGAATTTCCCGAAGGGAGAATATCTTGTGCCTACGGATTTTCCTTCCTGCGTCCTGTCATGGATTATGACGATTGATCCGTCGCCGAGTAGGCAGGGTTTAACCTTCTGGTTCTGGTCCGGAGTTTTCGTTTCCCACCGTTGGGTTCCCTTGATGCCGTAGCAAGCAAGCATGTTTTTCCCCCGGATAAAGATTCTTCCGTCTGCCCCCTGTACGGGTTCATCGGAAATTACAAAGTCGCATCTTGCAGTCCATAGGTTAAGTCCGCTGGAGTTAAGCAGGGAAATCCTTGAGTCCGTTGAGACTACGCAGATAAGGTCTTCCTGAAACACTGAAAGGAATCTCTTGAGCCTGAACTTTGCGGCTCTCTGCCAAAGCATTTTTCCTTCCTGCGTGAAGCCGTAAATCTGTTTTCCATCGCCAGTTGAAATGTAGCCGTAACTTGTTCTGACCGGCTGGCAGGTAATCATTCCGCCGATTACATTTATGTCTGTCGGCATTGTCTGGGCAAAGTCGATTTCCTTGTCAACGAAACTTGTCTGTCCAAAAAGAGGAAGGGTGAAAAAAAGTAGGGCAAGCAGATGGTTAAGTCTTTTCATTTTTCAAGAATTGCAAGGCTTTCTATGTGACCTGTCTGAGGGTAAAAATCCAGAAGATAAAGTTTTTCAAGCCTGTATCCGGCGCGAAGAAGAAACTTTATGTCGCGGGCATGGGTTGCAATGTCGCAGGATACGCTCCTGATGTGGGGTATTCCTGACTTCTGAAGCCACTGGCAAACTTCCTTTTCCATTCCGCTTCTTGGTGGGTCGATTACAACGGCGTCAAATTCACCGCCTTGCTTGATGGTGTTTTCCGCGTGGTATTTTGTCCATACTGCACCGGAAAGACCGAAGCTTTCGTGCTTTGTTCCCATCATGTTCTGCTCTGCAAAAACAATGGCACTCTTGTTGTGCTCAACCATGGTCACTTTTTCAAATTTATCTGCAAGGAAAACGCTGAAGGTTCCGCAGCCACTGTACATGTCAAGGACATTCTTTCCTTCAAGTCCGCCAGTAACAAGCGGAATTGATTTTTCAAGAACCTCAAGGTTTGACTGGAAGAATCCCTGAATGTCAAAATTCAATTTCTTGCCAAGAAGTTCAACCTGACAAAGGGTTGCTTCATTCAAGGTAGTGCCGCCGTAACGGGCCTTGATCTGCTTCTGTTTCTTTAGTTTTCTTCCGCCTGGAGTTGTTTTCTGCAGTTTCCTGAAATTGTTTTTTTCGTGTCGGTCGGAATCGGTGTTTTCTGCGATAACGATCTTGTCGAATCCTTCAGGAACATTGGAAATGTGCTTTGTTCCGAAAACATGGATGCGTCCTTCAGGGCGTTCTTCAAAAGGAACTTCCTTAAGGTAGTGGTTTATTTCTTCCGTAGCGCAGGGACACATTTGAAGCTGAATGATGTCGTTGCTTCTTTTTCCCATGAGTCCGCCGTTATGGAACTGGAATCTTGAACGGTATCCTTTGTCCTCTCCGGAAATGATTTCTATTTCAGGAATTTCAATCCCTTCGTGTTCAAAGGCATCCCTTAAAATCTGGGACCTTAATTCCCTCTGGTAGGATGCTTCTATGTGCTGCATGTTGCATCCGCCGCAAGTTGTATAGAGGGGGCAGAAAGGCATCACTCTTTTTTCTGAAGCTTCGATTACATTAAGGATTTTTGAATTGCAGTAATCCCTTGCATCATTTGTGATTTCAACTTCAAGCTTTTCGCCTGGAATTGCATAGGGAATGAAAACTTTTTTACCATCGAGTGACCCGATGCAGTCACCGCCTGCCACCATTTTTTCTGCTGTTACTATTTCTGACATGTGATAATTATACCGAGCAGGGAAAAAAAAGTCATTACAAAGGAAAAAAAGCGTGTTATAATCAAGATTATGAAATACGAGAATTTTCAGCTTGAAATGTCTGACGGAAAGAACAATGTCATCCATCAGTGGACTCCAGAAGTAGAACCTGATTTCGTTGTAGTTTTAAGTCACGGAATGGCGGAACACGCCCTTAGATATGAAGAACTTGCATCTTTTGTTTGTGAAAACAACGGTGCCATCATCATTGAAGATCACCGCGGCCACGGTAAGACTGCAGAAATAAACGGACTTCCTTTAGGTGATATTGGAAAGGTTAATTTCAGAAGGTGCGCTGAAGACATCCACGAAGAGATCGTCTATGCAAAAAAACAGTTTCCAGGAGCAAAAGTGGTTCTCATTGGACACAGCTTCGGTTCTTTCCTTGCCCAGTATGTAATTGAAAACTACGGCAGGGAATTGGACAAGGCAATCCTTCTTGGAACTGCAGGTCCAAGGCCGTTAATAATTAGTGGCGGAAGAATTCTCGCAGCCATCGTAAAACTTTTTTATGGAAGAAGTCATACAAGCATGCTTCTTCATAACCTTACATTCAAACCGTACAATGCAAAATTTAAGGATGCAAGGACAGATTCTGATTGGCTTTCTTCTGACAGCCTTAGCGTTGACATGTTTAAGATGGACAAGCTTTGCGGTTTTGTCTGTTCCACAGGCTTCATGTACAACATGCTGACATTGATCAACAACATCCATAAGCCCCGCAACCTGAATAAAATCAGCAGGGAACTTCCTGTCAAGCTTCTTAGCGGAATGGATGATCCTGTAGGTTCCTGCGGAACGACTGTTAGCCGTCTTGCTTCAATTTATTGTGCCCTTGGAATGAAAGATGTTTCCATAAAACTCTATAACGGTGCCCGCCATGAACTTCTTGGCGACAAATGCCGTTATGATGTAATCAACGAAATAATCTCTTTCTGCAAGAAATAAAAAAAAGCAGCCTGTATCTAAGGCTGCCTTCCTTTTCCTAAGCCTGAGTTCCTGTTTTTCTTACAGGTTTCTTAGGCTTTTGTTTTTTCTTAAGCTGTATGCCAAGGTCCATAAGAACCTTTCTTACGGCATAGTCAAGTTCAGTTCTCTGTGGATTCATTGGAAGCACAAAATTGCGGCAGATTGCCCAGGTTCTCTTGTAAAGTTCTGCTGCCGAACTGTCCTTCTTTTCTTCCGTCCAGTCAGTAAGCTGTGCAACAAAATCCTTAAGGATGTAGTAGAGTCTTTCCCCAAGCTTGCTTTCTGGCTTGTTCTTTACAAGTTCATCAAGCTGGGAAAGGCTTTCCATGTAATTCTTTGCATAGGTTTTGTTTTCAAGCATCAGTCCCGTGGCTGCAGGCTGAAGGTAGATGTAAAGATCCGTATCAAGGGCTGCCGAAACAATGTCCCTTGAATGGCCGCTGTTGATTATCTTAAGGAGTTCTTCCGTAAGTCGTGAAGGGGAAACAGGCGAAAGTAGAGGAGAAGATTCCCGGATCTTCTTCTTGAGCTTGCGTGGAAGCTTGCAGCCTGTTGTTGCCCCGTATTTTACTGCGCGAAGCATTCTTACAGGGTCTTCAATGAAGATTCTGTCCAAAGGAATTACAGGAGTAACTACGCCTTTCTTGATGTCCTTTATTCCGTCCACATAGTCTATTACCTGTTCCTTGAGGGGGTCGTAGTAGAGGGCGTTGAGGGTAAAGTCGCGGCGCATTACATCTTCGTCCATGTTTCCAAAGGCATTGCCAACGGAACCGTCGCAGATTGAACGGAATGTGCTCACTTCAAAAATCTTGTCGCCAAAGAAAATGTGCACAAGGCGGAATCTTTTTCCGATGATGCGGGAATTTCTGAAAATCTTCTTGATTCTGCTTGGAGTTGCATCGGTAACAATATCAAAGTCCTTTGGTTTCCTGTTTCCGATGAGGTCGCGGACAGCTCCGCCTACGATATATGAATCAAAGCCGTTGTTCTTTAGCTGGTTAATAATGTAAATTGCATCGCTGTCGATGGCAGAAAGGGGAATGTTATGCTCTTCTCTAGTATAAACGACAGCTTTTTTTACAGGACGCCCCTTAGCATCCGTTCCATATCTAACTAACACAATGGGGAGTATTTTATTTATTTACAGTGATTTTGTCTATAATTATGCTTACTTCTTCAATGAGAATTCCGGTGTATTTCTCGATGTTTTCGATGACATACTGCTGGAGCCTGTGAATTTCGCCCGTAAGCTGCCGACCAAAAGGAACATCAACCGTAACAATGAGCTTGTAACCGCGGGAATTTGTCTTAATCGAAAGCTTCTTTATCCTTATGTCCTTTGAAAATTCGCTTACACAGTGCATTGCCATCTGGCTTAGGGCTGCTTCAGAGATTTCGATTCTGCCTTTCTTGCTGAATTCCGGTGTAACAATTGATTTTTCAAGGGTAGACTGCTTCTTTTTGCCAAAGAGGCTCAGGATCTTGAACTTTGCAGAGCTTTTACCGGCAATTTCCTTCATTGAATCGTGGAAAATCTGGGAATAGCTTTTCTTTACTTCGATTGCAGGAACCGGAATGACATGCTTTCCTTCAATCTGGCGGCTTCTGATGGCCTTTTCAAGTTCTTCCCTTGTGGCTATGTCTTCAATCTTGATGATTTTAGAAGGAAGCGGAATCTGAAGGCGCGAAGTTATCTTCTGTGCCATTTTTTCGCTGGTTCCGATAATGAGGAGTTTCTTGATTTTGTTTGTCTGGAGGGCCTTAGCAACCTGGTCGCGGTGCTGCTTGTCGTCAAAAAGGGCAATCCTTACGGCTCCCATATAAGTTTTTTCATGCTTTGCCGTACGACCTGCAATGATTTTGTCATTCTGAATGAGGAGACCGTCATCGATGATGGCTTCAATGCCGTTTTCCTGGGCAATGAGCTTTGCACGGAAACTTTTACCCGTACCGCTTTCACCTACAAGGGCAAAAACAGTCATGCCGTGGCCTGATAAGCGTGAAAAAATATTCATGTTCATATTATAGTATAGAAAAAACTAATTTGCAAAAAAAACAGTGTATTTTTATTGTAAAAAAGGGCATTTTGCAGTTATTTCTTCCGGCAAGCCAAGGGGATTCTGAGGGAAGGTCAGCCTATAGGCATGTAGGAAGAACATTTTGTTTTTTAATTCTTTTCCTCCGTAAGCTACATCTCCCAAAAGGGGATGGCCGTGACTTGCAGACTGAGCCCTGATCTGGTGCTTCCTGCCTGTCTCAATAGTAAAGGAAACAAGGCTGCAAAGGTTACGCTGGATTTCCATCTTTTCAAGGAACCTTGCCTTTGTGACGGCTTTTTTCCCGGAATCTTTGCCTACAATTACGGTTCCGTAGGCATTTTCACTGGTTTCGGGAACGAAAATAAGGTCCTCGTACAGTTCCTCTTTCTTTTTGTATTCTCCCTGGGCAACTCCAAGGTATTCCTTGCCTATGGTGTGGTTTTCAATGTTTTCCGTGAACCATTTGGCTCCTTCAAGGCTTTGGGAAAATGCAACAAGGCCGCTGGTGTACCTGTCGATCCTGTGGAGCGGTCCTGGCCTGAAGGAAATGGACTTTCCGCCATTTTTCTTAAAGTCGTCCTCGATAAGGTCGCAAAGGCAGAATTCTGAGTCTTTGGATGGCTGGACATTTATTCCCGACGGCTTGTTGACTATGAGAAGGTGCTGGTTTCTGAATACGGTGATTTCTTCCAGGGTGAAGGGGAAGTTCCTGTTTTCTTCCTGGGGGATTTCCCTTTGTTCCTCAAAAAGAAATGCCGCAACCTGGATTGAATCTCCTTCGCAAACCCTGTATTCGCCGGAGGATTTTTTCCCGTTGACTTTTACAAGTCCTTTCCTGATCAGGGGGAAGATTCCCTTTGAAATGCCGTGGGCTTCAAATATGCGGCCTGCAACCTTATCAAGCCTTCTGCCGGAGTCGTCTTTTGCTGCTGTGAATGTTCTGAAGTCCATCGGCATCATAGTAACTTTCGCGCCAAGTTTGTTCAAGGTCAAAAAAACAGGCAGGAAAGGCCGGTTTTGAAAATTCCCTTTAAAAAGAGGAACTTATAGAACATTTTTCTATAATATTGTATAATTGAACCATGGATTTTAAAAGTCAGCTTCATTCTTTACTTACTCAACCAGCAATCATAGCATGCCTTTTCAGCTGGCTTTCTGCACAATTTTTGAAAACCCTCATTAAGCTTTTCTCTGGCAAAGTTCACAGCCTTAAGGAACTTCTTGAACTTCTTTTGTGGAGGACGGGAAGCATGCCTTCAAGTCATTCTGCTTTGGTAACAACCCTTTGCACCATGATAGGATTCCATTCTGGAATTGACAGCGACGTTTTCATTCTTTCATTGGGTTTCTTCCTTGTCACCATCAGGGATGCCGTTGGTGTAAGGCGCGCAAACGGCCTTCAGGCT
>JAUNCR010000049.1:0-11872 GCA_030526505.1 Spirochaetales bacterium | reverse complement strand
CATTGCTCAACAGGGTGGGAAGATCCCTTGCAGAAAAGGGCATCATTGAATTCAAGCCAATAAAGGAAGTGCAGGGACATACTCCAACCGAAGTGCTTATGGGAGTTCTTCTTGGATTTGTCATCGGTCTGGCATTCAGCGTGTTGAAGTAAATGAAGTTTAACAAGACTGCCATAATTTCACTTGCCGTAATAGTTGTCACATTGATCCTCTGCATTGCGTTAAGGGCCGTTCCCGTTTCTAGAATCTGGAACAGCTATTCCGTTGCCTATGTTGAAAAATCACTTCCAGAAGAAACCGTGCTTTCCTATTTCAGAAAGCATTCCGTTGAAAATGTGATCAGCCTTAGCGGACAGAGGGTTCCTTTCGTATCGGATTTTACACCGGTGCTTCCTCAAAGGGATTCCTCATATTTGAGCGACCGCCTTTCATATTTTTTCGATCTTTCGGATTCCTACTGCCTCTACTATATACCGAAGAGAAGCGATTCCGCCTGCGTTAAGGCTCTTGAAGAAATCGTAAGGGATACAAATACACCTTGCGGAATTGACGGCAAGCAGCAGTATCCATGGCTTGTTCCCCTTATCGTTCTTGCCGTTTACATTGCTTTCCTTTTCCTTTCCAGCAAGAAAAAAGTTTTTGCAGTTTCTGCAGCCAGCATTCTCCTGTTGTCTTTCTCTCAGGTTTTTTATCCTGTTGCTGCCGCTGCAATTCTTTACATGCTCAGCTGCTATCTTTCTTCAAGAATCTGGGGAAGAAGAAAAGCCATGACGGTCCTTAAGAAAAGCCTTTACGCAATCATTCCTATTGTCGTGTCAGTTCTTTCCATAATGGCACTTTCCATCAGCTGTGCAGTCCTTGTTCTTCTTTGCTGTGCATCATCAGTATGTGCCCTCATTCTTCTTGATACCTATGAAAAGTACAGGGATTCAAAATCGTCCTTCAAGTTCGTAAGGATTTTTGGTGCGCCTCAAATGCCACTCATGTATCCAAATACTGCAAAGCACACCTTGCTGTGCCTTGTTCCTTTGTTTGTTCTTCTTGTGATCTTTCTTCTATCAAGCAGGATTTCTACAAAGGCAGAAACAGACATTTCAATTCCAGTGCCAATTCACAATGCAAGCGTTAAGGAAGATGAAAAAGTGCTTCCGGGACTCAAGGAATTCTACGGCTGGTTCTGGAAGGCAAAATCCTATCCATACAAAAACCTCAATGAAATTTCACCTGCGGCAGAACCTGCTGATGGTGAAACTGTTACTGTTCCCCGTTATGAAATCGTCGGCGACAAGATTGTTGAATCAGAATCCCTTGTCATGGTTTACGATGAAAATTTCCGTGACGGCGTTGACAAGGAAATTGATGGGCTTGAATACGACGCAGTTGAAAAATTGATGAAAAAACAGGGATCAGATGTCTCTGTAGTCTATAGAAACAGCGGTGAATCACGCGGACAGACAGACGGTCTTGGGCTTATCCTCATACTGGTCTGCATTTTTGTTCCCGTATTTCTCCTTCTCATTTACGTTTTGAAATCAGGCAGGAAATCCAGATGAAAGCAATAAATAATTTTATCTCTCCCGACCATCCAATGTTTGAAACCTCTATCAGGTCCTTTTTGCCACGCAGCATAATCGTTCCTTTCTGCCAGGCAGATGGTGTTGAATATGAGTGTTCCATGTCGGAAGGGGACAAGGTTCGTGAAGGTCAGATCATTGCATCTCCAAAGGGAATCATTTCTGCAAGCGGTGCATGCATCCATTCTTCAGTTCCTGGAGAAATCGAATCCATAGTGCAGTGTTCGCTTCCAAACGGAAACCTTTCCTATGCAGCCAAGATTAATACAGAAGGGGAATTTACATTCCTTGGAAAAAAACAGAAGTCTGCTGACTGGAATATTTTTTCTCCATCAACTCTTCTTGAAGAATTCAAGTCCAAGGGAATTGTAAATACTTTTGGAGACAAGCCGGCATCCCTTGCTACTCAGGTAAAGGAATGCAACCTTAAGCAGAACAGGTTTGTAATCGTCCGCATGTTTGACGAAGACCCAAGCCGCTATACAGATTCTCTTGTTGCATCTCATTTTACAGATAAGGTTGTGGAAGGTGCAAAGATTGCGGCAAAGGCTTTTGAAGCTGAAGGCCTTGCGTTTGTTCTTCCAAAAAAATCAGACTTTACAATTAATGAAGAACTCATTGAAGGCAATCACTGCGTTACTGCAACTGCAGACAATTCAAAATATCCTGCAGGCTTTATCCATTGCCTCATGCGTGCCGTAAGAAAGACTTCTAAAATTCCGGAATATGAAAAATTCAATTCCGTGAACCATAAGTGTCTTTTCCTTGATCCTGAAACTTGCCTTTCAATTTACGATGCAATTGTTCTTGGCATTCCTGTTGTCGAAAAGTTTGTTCACATTACAGGTTCCTGCCTCAAGTCTGCCGGCATGTTCAAGGTTAGGGTCGGTACAACAATCAGGGAACTGGTAGAGCAGTGCGGCGGATTCAATACAAGTCCTGCAAAAATCGTAATCAACGGTCTTGTTAAGGGAAACGGAATTGCCGACCTGGACATTCCGGTTACTAAGATGGTCAAGTCCATAGAGTTCCTTCCTTCAAAAGAACTTTGCGTTCAGAAATCAACATCCTGCATCAGATGCGGCCGATGCCGTGCAATTTGTCCTGAACACCTTGTACCGGATTTGCTCTACAAGATGGCTTCGGAAAATTACATCCTTCCAAGGGACATTGCTGCAACTGCAAAAATCTGCGGACAGTGTGCACTTTGTAACAGCGTGTGTCCTTCAAGACTTTCCCTTTGCCAGACAATTTTACTTTTGAAAAAGACAGGAGGTAACAATGCTTAATTTTGAACTTAACAAATCCTGCAGAAAAATAACCCTCAATCCTTTCAGGTTTGCCTTCTGGTCCCTTGATACGGTTTCTACAGTTACCATCGGATTGCTTTTGATTCAGGTTTTCATGCTTGTAATCACAGGCAGCATGGCATCTCTTGTCGTCCTCCTTTGTGCTCTTGCAGCCTCCGTTCTTTCTGAATTGATTCACAGGACTGTTTTGGTAAAGGACCTTTACTTTCATTCCTGGAGGATTTCAATCATACAGGGGCTTTTGACAGGACTCCTTCTGCCTTCAACCTATAATCCTGTGGCTGTATTCTTCATCCTCATTTTTGCAATGTCAATTTTCAGATGGGCCTTCGGTGAATTTGCCGAATCCTGGGCAAACATTGTTGCAGTGTGCGTAATAGTTCTTTACTTCATCAACTCCTCTTGCTTTCCGCCATCTGCATTGACTACATCGGATTTGCAGACAAGAAATGCAGCGCTGATTTTGATTCAGAGCGGAGCGGTGACACCAATTGCTGCCGACAGTGCCATTACGGAATTCCTTAACAGGACAATTTTCAAGCTTGTGGGAATCTCCATTCCAGAAGGATATGTAAGCCTACTTTGGGACAACGGTTCTGTAATCCCGGCATTCAGGTTCAATGCCATCACCTTGATTTCTTCACTTGTTCTGTTCTCCCTTGATTTCATTGATTTCCTCATTCCTGCACTTTTTCTTTTTGTTTATACAATACTGATTCGTTTTGTAAGCCCGCTTATCCTTGGCGGCATTCCAATGCAGGGGGACATTATCCTGGCCTTGCTTACAAGCGGAACTCTCTTTTCGACCCTTTATATCCTTCAGTGGTATGGAACGACTCCAATCAACCTTTGGGGTAAAATCTTCCGTTGGCTATGTGTTCACTGTTCTCGTAATGAACCTTATTTCACCTTGCATCCAGGTAATTGAAGACAAGAGGAAATTCTCTAGCATCAGAAAGAAGGTTCTGCCTAGACTCAAGATAATGAAGGAGTTTGATAATGCTTAATCAGGAATTTGATGATTACTCTCAGTTAGACTCAGAGAAGAAAACTTTTTACATAAACATGTCCATCAAGGCAGGAATCTTCTGCGGAATCCTTGCAGTGTTTTTTGCAATCCTGGTTGTCTTTTCACTTCTTGGAAGAAAATCCTGGAGGGTAGGATTGGGCAATGAAATAGAAAGGGTTTTTGAAGAAACTTCCTATTCTGAATATTCTGTTGGCGAATATGTAAAGCTCAATTCAATCATGTCCGTTAACTGCGCCGTGTACAGGGCTTTGCCTTTTACAAAAAAGGATTCCGATGCCTATGCCGTGATTGTCCGTACACCAACACTTTTCGGTCCTGTTGCAGCAGTTTATGTGTACGAAACAAAAAGACCGGATGCTACCTTCATAGGTTTTGCCCAGATCAACGAAAGGCTTGAAGGTTCCGTAAAAAATGCTTCCCTGAATTCTCAGGTCAGGTATTGGGCCGGAAAGATTCCGGAAATCATTGCTACAAAAAAGGAAGGTAATTGAAATGAAGAAAAACGAGCTTTATGTTTATTCGGCACTTTCACTTGCCGCACTCATTCCTTTGCCAGGCAGGTTTGCCTATGGCATCATCGTTATTTTGATGCTTTATTTTTTCACTGTCCTCGGAATCCTTTTCAGGAAACTTTCTTCAATGTTTTTTGAATATGGACTTCACAGTGTCCTCATTGCTGTAATGCTTATTTCCACATCTATACTGGTAAGGCAGATTCTGATTCTTATTTCTCCTTTCATGGCTTTTGTCATGGGCGTGAATATATATGTTCCGGCATTGACTGCCTTCATCCTCGGTAATCTTTACAGAAAGACAGGTTTGTCCCTTAGGGATTCTCTTAGCCTTGGCCTTATAAAGTGCAATTCCTTTTCTGTGTTTGCAGTTGTTTTCTTTCTGATCAGGGATATTCTTGGTTACGGAACGATTACATTGCCTTGCAGCAAAGGGCTTTTTGAAATCCTGGTGGTAAAGAACAATCCGATTTCATTCCTTGGAACCTTCTGGTGTTCACTTCCTGGCGGAATAACTCTTCTTGCAGTGCTTCTTGCCATCATTGCGGAGACAATGAAGAGGCTTGAAATTCTTGGAACTTCAAGGAGCGTGTAATATGATCAGCACAATTCTTTATTATGTATTCTTCAGTTCCATAGTTTTCGTTTATGGAATCGGAATCGAGCGAGCCATTGTACTCAGCAAAAAGCAGCACGACATAATGCTCAAGGCACTCAAGATGATAATCTGCGTTTCGTCAACTACAGCCTTGTCCTATATGGTGGTTTACTGGCTTCTTGTTCCCGTAGACCTTGCAGAACTTTATCCTTTTGTTGTCGTATTGTTCTTCCTTGCAATTTCGGTTTTTGTTGAAGCCATCATCCGCATTACTGCCAAAATCAGTGCCGTTGAATCCGGAATCACCCTTATGTTCATTTTCATCGGCCTTTCGGAAGCCAACTCCTTTGGAGAAAGCGTGTTCATTTCCGTTCTCTGTGTTGTTGCCTTCTTCTTGATCATGCCTTTTGCCATTGCAATTACAAGAAGAAACGAACTTAACGGAAGAAAGCAGGAATATGAAAAGAACGGTTTCCTGCTGATTTCCATCGTCATCGTCATGTTCATCCTTTTGTCATGGAATGTAACATGGCTTAACAGAGGAGTGTCCCTATGATTTTTACAATTTTAATGATGCTTCTTTTCCTTATCCTCATTTCAATTGTTTTTGCCTTCATTTTTGAACTTCTTGTTCCTTCTTTGAGGGCACAGAACATTTCCTTCAACAAGCCTATCTTTTCTGAAAATGAGATTCGCGTAAGGCCATCCCTTATGGAAACTTTCAAGGAAGCAAAGGATACAAAAGCTGTCGTTATGTGTTCTTCCAGAAAACAGTGTGCCGACTTCCGTTTTGAATATGACGGTCCAAAGAGCTGTTCCCTTTATCTTTCAATTTGTGATACTGAACACGACTGCAAATATGGATGCATCGGATTCGGAGACTGCGTAAAGTTCTGTACAAGAAAGGCCATCAGCATTGAAAACAACACTGCCGTCATAAATAACCTTTGCAATGGCTGCGGAAAATGCCTTGAGTTCTGTCCAAAGGGAATCATTAAGCTTGTTCCTGTAAATACTGAAAGAACTGTATTCTGTTCAGCTCCATTTTCAGAGAAAACAAAATGCTCTGACAATCTTAAGGAAACTGACATCAACTATGGCAGTAAAGACTTCAAATTGTCAAAAAAATTGTATAAACTGATTTCAAAGGAAACTAATTGATGAGTCAGCTTAATGTTTGCCTTGAACTTGCTGCCGACATTTCTTCGGGAAAGGATCCTGTTCTTCTTGAAGAAAACTATCAGAAAGTTTTCAAGGGAACTTTGACATTTCTATATTCTCATCCGGATTTATACCTGTCCATTGCTTTCACTGGTCCTCAGCTGGATTATTACGAAAGGAAGCACCCTGAATCAATTGAACTTTTAAAAGACCTGCTTTCTAGAAAGCAGATTGAAATAATCGGCGGTGGATACTATGCCCCGATTTTTCCTTTGATATATCCAAGCGACAGGGCAGGTCAGATTGAAAAGATGTCCATTTCCATCAGGCAGGCTTTGGGAAAAAGACCTTTGGGCCTTTACCTTTTTGGAAGCATCTGGGACCCAATGCTCATTACAAGTTTCCATTCCTGCGACATGTCCTTCATGTTTTTGGACAGCACCCTGGTTTCCCAGAAATACCTTAAGTGCCTTCCTTTGATTGCAAGCGAACAGGGTAAGAGCATCAAGGTTCTTCCTACATATAAAAATCTTCTTCCAGAAGAAACTGAAAACAAAAAGGACTGGACAAAGAAGCTTTTAAAATTCTATGAAAAGAACAGGAACGAGGATTCCGAAAGACCAGTAATTTCCATTTCCATAGAGTTTGAATACTTTGCAAAACTCCTTTCCTGCGGATTCCTCAACGAACTTTTTGACTTTAACCTTGATTCCAACTTCCAGGAAAAGACCATAAATTACACTTTGCCTCATGATTACCTTTCCAATGCCTACGATTATCTTCCGGCTTACATTCCTGCCGGCATGGAATGGAACCTTGCGCAGTGGTCTTCCGTTCCTTACAAGAAGACAGAAAATTCAAGCCATTTCCCGCTGTCAATCCACGACTACCTGAATACATACCCTCAGAACAACCGCCTCTATGAAAGGATGATGTACATCAGCATGCTTATATTCCAGACAAAGGGCGGCGATAAAATGAGGAAGTCAAGCGCCACCCAGAGTTTGTGGCAGGCACAGAGCGGCACTAATTTCATCTGCTATCCTGAAGGAGTCCCGGCTCCCGCAGAAAAGAGGCAGGCTGCATACAGAAACCTTAACGAAGCGGAAAGGTTTGTCCGTGATGCCGCAAAGCAGTGCAAGGAATCCCTTACCACCTACGATTACAACGGCGACGGCCTTAACGAATACATTGCCTTTATGGAACGGTACAATGCGGTTGTTTCCCTTAAAGGCGGACAGATTACTGACTTTAATCCAATCAAGAGCAGTTCAAACTATGCGGCAAGCATTTCTGCAATAGAAGAATTTGACGGCTTTGGCGACGGGTATGCAAGGGGACTTTTTGTTGAGCATCTTGGCGAAAAGGCTGACCTTAAGAAGTATCTGGACAACAACCAGATTTCTTCGCCAATGTTCTCAAAGACACTTTTCAAGGAAAGAAGGCTTGAAAACAAGAGGAAGGAAATCCAGCTGGAAGGCAAGGGGCTTTTTTCGGAACAGCAGCTTCCTGTAACTTTAAGAAAAAACATCACCTTTACCCAGTCCGGAATCATCGTTCAGTACATCCTAAGGAATGAAAGCGAAGAGGAACTTAACGGTTTCTTTGCCGTTGAAATGAACTTTGCACAGACCCGTTTCGACAAGAATTATGCCAACGGAGACCAGTACACGACGGAAATCGTTCAGAATGAGGAAATCAAGCAGTTTGATTATAAAAAGAAATTCTCTTTCAACAACGGGGTTTCTTTCATCCACATAACAGACCAGGCGGACAAAAGGGTTTTTGTAATTGAACCGAATGAACTTGCAGGATATTCCTGCTCGCTTTTGGCTTTCAAGAGGCCTGTAAAATCCGAAAATCCGGAGGAAACTTCAAAGACCCTCGTTTCAAGCCTTTTCTGGGAAATCAATATTGCACCTGGAATGGAAAAGGAAAAATCAGTCTTCCTTAATATAATTCCCGTCAAGAAATGATTTGAAATTGTCCTAAAAAACATGGCTATGTCCGTAGAAAATGTTGTTGAGTGTAGCAACACTATTTCCGGACATAGCCAAAAACATAAAGCCCCTGATGATACTGTCAGGGGCTTTAATATTAAATCCTTATATAAGCTTATTTAGGGCTGAACCTTGAGTTCTTGATGAACTTTTCAAGGCTTTCTTCCCAGCCTGGAATCTTGATTTTCAATCCCGCCTTGATCTTCTCCTTGCTCAGGACAGAATAAGCCGGTCGTTTTGCTGCCGTAGGGTAGTCTTCCGTAAGGCAAGGTTCAATTACGCAGTCGCTTGTAATCGTACCGTATTTCTTTCCGTATTCGTAGATTTTTGCACAGAATTCATACCAGGTGGTTTCCCCCTGATTTGTAAAGTGGTAGATGCCGTAAGGAAGGGCAGACTTCTTTCCAAAAAGGAAAGGTGCCTTATCCGATGAATCGATGATCTTTACAATTGCTTCTGCAAGGTCCACGGCACAGGTTGGTGTTCCCCTCTGGTCGTTTACAACCTTAACTGAATCATTTGCGTTCATTGCCTTTGTCATTGTGTATACAAAGTTCTTTCCGTCAAATCCGTAAAGCCAGGCGGTGCGGAGAATGTAGTAGAGGGTCATTTCCTTTTCAATCTGCCTTTCACCTTCGGCCTTTGTCTTTCCGTATACGCCCGAAGGATTTTTAGGATCTTCCTCGGTGTATGGAATATTTCCGTTTCCGTCAAAGACATAGTCTGTAGAAATGTGGATTAATTTTGCTCCGATTTCCCTTGCAACGCGGGCGATGTTAAGCGCACCTTCCGCATTGAGTGCTTCCGCAACTTCAGGTTCAGATTCCGCCTTGTCTACTGCTGTATAGGCTGCACAGTTGATTATCCATGTGATTTTTTCCGGAACCCTTCTTTTCCTTACTGAAAGTCCCGTTGTATTTGCTGCAGGTCCGTGGCTGGTTGCAAACTTTCTGAGTTCCGCAGAATTTGTAATATCTACTTCGCGGTCGCTACCGAACCACTGGATTTTGTTTTCCGTAAGCTGTCTTGAAACTTCACTGCCAAGCATGCCTTTATCCCCAATAAGCCATACCATGATTGTGCCTCCCGTTTCATTAAATGATGATTGCCTTATTATATAGAAAATCAGAAATTGCCTCAACAATGCCTTTGTTGAAGAAACTGACGATTTCCTATATCATTACGGATTATGAATATGGAAGCTTTTGTATTGGGCTGCGGTGGGATGATGCCGCTTCCTTATCGTCACCTGACTTCGGTACTTTTACGCCGTGACGGTGATCTCTTTTTGTTTGACGGTGGTGAAGGAACTCAGGTTTCACTCCGCAGGCTTAACCTTAAATGGAAAAAAATCAACGCTATATTCGTTTCACATACACACGCAGATCATGTGACTGGTCTTCCTGGAATCCTCATGCTTTCTTCGCAGGTTGACAGGAACGAACCCCTTTATATTTTTGGACCTCCAAAAATCGCAGAATACATTGAATCAAGCCGCAAGGTTCTGGACATGTACATAAATTATCCAATCATTGTAAAGGAAATTACTGCACCCTGTGATGTTTATGAAGGCGACGGATTCAAGGTCCGCGCATTCCCATTGGAACACACAAAAACCTGCGTGGGGTATACCCTTGAAGAATGTGACCGCCCTGGTGAATTCAATCCGGACGAAGCCCTCAGGCTTAAGGTTCCAAGAGGTCCTCTTTGGGGCCAGCTTCAGCACGGAAAGGCAGTCACAAATGAAGACGGAGTGGAAGTAAAGCCGGAGCAGGTTGTTGGACAGGCAAGAAAGGGCAGAAAATTCAGCTTTGTTACAGATACAATGTATTTGCCTTCAATTGCACCGGAAGTAAAAAACAGCGACCTTCTTATCTGTGAAGGAATGTTTGCCGATGACTGTGTGGACCAGGCAAAGGAAAAGAAGCACATGACTTCCCGTCAGGCAGCAACCATTGCCCGTGATGCCGATGCAAAAAGGATGGCCCTGATTCATTACAGCCCAAGATACAATGACAAGGACCTTGATTTGCTTTTGAAGCAGGCAAGGGAAGTTTATCCAAATGCAGAACTCACTAAAGACAGAATGCATATAGAGATTCCTTATGTCGAATAATGCTGTAAAGATTGAATCCTTTACAAAAAAATACGCAAATAAAATTGCCTGCAACAACCTGGATTTTGCAGCGGAAGAAGCTTGCATAACGGGACTTCTTGGCCCAAACGGAGCAGGCAAAAGCACTCTCCTGAAAACAATATGCGGTGAAATTTACCCAACGACAGGTTCTGTGTCTGTCTGCGGTTTTTCAACGGCTGATGAAATAAAGAAAGTTGTCGGCTATGTACCCGAAACTCCGGAACTTGAAGGAAACCTGACTGTAAGGGAAACTCTGGTTCTGGAAGCAAATCTGTATTCCGTTCAGAATCCAGAGACTTCAATAGAAAAGGCCCTTGGAATATGCCAGCTGGAAGAAGTTGTTTCCTGCAAGGTTAAGAATCTTTCCAAAGGATACAGGCAGAGGGTGAGCCTTGCAAAGGCCATCTGTACAAATCCTAAAGTTCTTGTTCTTGATGAATTTTCCGCAGGCCTTGACCCAAATCAGAATGCCCAGTTAAGAAAAAACATCAGGAAACTCTCTGAAAAAACTACAGTGATTTTTTCCACCCACAACATAGAGGAAGCCGTTTCTCTGTGCAAAGACATTTACATATTGAAGGAAGGTACCGTTGCTGCTCACGGAACTGCAGAATCAATTGCAAGGGAAAATGGGTGCGACAATCTTGAAGAAGCCTTTCTTAAAATAACGGGAGAAGGAGGAAGCCATGAATAAACTTATGGGCCGTTTCCTTTACAAAATCAGTCATTCTCCTTGGACTTACATTGCACATGGCCTGTTCATTTCATACATTGCCTTGCAGTGGTTCATCGGCCAAAGGTTTTTTACTGCCAGCGGGACAACTGACCTGCACAGATTTTTTGCAGCCTTTCCTTTTGCCTTCATACTTTATTTTCCTTTTTTAGTTTATTCCGCAAGAATAAAGAAGCTGTGGTCTTTTCCGTACTCAACCGCTGAAATCTCGTTTTCACTGGTCATGTCGGTTTTCTCGGTTTGCTTTGCATCAACCCTGCTAACAATGTTCGTACCCTTTGCAACAGTAATTTTTGGCAATGTTGAATGGTCCCAGTTTTTCTGCGGATACCTGGGTATATTCCTTTTTGCTTTCTGTGCCATTAGTTTTACTGCCCTGATTTTTACCCTGATTGAAAATACCGCTGCAGCCTTTGTAACGGCAGCCCTTTGCCTTGCAGCCTGCAACTCAATCCACAACATACCGCTTTATGCTGATACAGGAGCTTTTGTTTCCTTCTTCATAAAGTCAATTTCCTTTGCCTGGAACTTTGATTCTTTTGCCAAGGGAATACTTTCCCTGAAACAGGTTTTCTATTTCCTGCTGGCATCTGTGTTTTTCCTTTTCCTTATGGTATTTGCCGTTGAAAAGAGGAAGGGGAACCGCAATGAAAACTTCAGGAAGAGTTCAAGGCTTTTTCTGATCACTTTCATTCTTCTTTGTTCTGTAAATGCCTTCATCAATGTATAGGTGGATTTGACCAGGTCAAAGAAATTTTCAATGACGGATTACTCAAGGAAAATAATATCTAACATTTCCGAGCCTGTAAGCATAACC
>JAUNCR010000048.1 GCA_030526505.1 Spirochaetales bacterium | reverse complement strand
CCCTAATATTATTAATTCCTAATATTTTTGCTTGACAGTTAGGAATTACTACGTTACATTCTAATCAAGTTCTACAAGTAGAGTAGCAAAGTGACTAGGTAAACGTTGAACTCTACAAGTAGATTACATTATTTATCGAAAAAATTCGACAAAAACTTAGAGAAAAAGGAGGAATAATGGCCAATGTTAAGTTAACACCAGAACAGGTTCACGAATTACTTGTGAAAGCAGTGGAACGCAGGAAGCAACAGATGATTCCTGATGTTACGAGAGAAGAAGGAATGTACATCCAGTATCAGCTTAGGGTGAAAGGATATACATACGCAGGAATTGCAGCAGAACTTGATTGTTCACGCTCAGCAGTTCAGAAGGTGGTTACGGGTCAGGCACACAGCCGCCGTATAGAAAAAGAAGTAGCAAGTGTTCTTGGGTTTGAATCCTGGAACACCATGCTAAAAACAATCCGCACCGTCGCGTAAGGAGGTAAAGACGTGAAATGACATTATTCAAAAACGGAAAAAAGCCGCCCTTTATGAACAGCGAGGAAAAGGACCTGAATCCGGCCAAAGTGGAATACGCAGTACGGAACATGTCCTATGTCGGTTTGCAGGCGATGGCAGTTTACGGACTGCTGCTGCTTGGAAAGTTCAAGAGCCCTGCAGAAATCTGCAGAGATTTGGAAACCCTGGGAGGGGAAGATGGAACAGATGAATTGTTCTGAAAAAAAGGAAGACCGCGCAGTCATTTTCACACAGCATGACTTTGCGGCCTTGATGGATAAGGTAGGCGAACTTCGCTCAGCCTTGTATGAGGGAAACTTTGGAGATCCAAAGGCAGCCTGTGCCAAAGCAAACGTAATTTTAGGTCAGGCCGTAGAAATCCTCTACAACGGAATTATATCAGATAACGCTTAGATGCGTAAGGAGAAAATCATGTCAAAGATCAAGAATCTTAAGGACGTAGAAGAGACAATCAAGGTGATTGCTCAGCTGGATGCAGAAATCTCTGCAATTGACAATGAAGCCACAAAGGCCATCAATGCCGCCAAAGAAAAGGCAGCACAGGCAAGCGTTGAACTCACACAGCAGCGCGAAAAACTTTTGGCAAACCTCAAGGATTATTCAGACGAACACCGTTCAGAAATCTACGAGGAAGGAAAGAAGAGCCGTGAATTCATCAATGGAACAATCGGCTACCGTCAGGGAACTGACAAGGTGGAAGTTGCAGAAAACACAGCAGAACTTCTTATTGAAGCTGGTTTCGCAAACTGCGTAAAGGTAAAGAAAGAGCCTGTAAAAGCTGCTCTCAAGAATTTCGACGCCGCCCAGCAGAAGAAATTTGGAATCAGCATTATTCCAGGCTCAGAATCATTTTACTGCAAGGCCGCAGAGAAGACAATTCCTGAATCAGCAGCCTAATTTTCTTCGGGCTTGAGCTTTCTGGATGTCGGTTCAAGCCCGGCAAAGGAGTTAAAGATGAACAGCATAGTTCCAAGTAATAATTCGGTATCTGCAAAACAGGCATTCCCTTTTGAGCAGGAAATCATTCAATGGGATCTGGAATCCGCAATCAACCGCTGTGCTGAAAACTTCCACAGCTTTCAGAAATCAGCCGCTCTGCTTGCAAAAGATCTGTACATCGCCCACGAAGTCCTTGCAGTCCGTGGCGGAAACAGAAGAACGGAAGAAGCTCCTGAATTCACCTGGACAGACTTCTGCGATGCAGTAGGAATCAGCCGCAAGACTGCAATGCTCTGGATGAGGCTGTACGATCCTGTTAATGACCGCGTAAGAACACCTGAAGAACTTGCACCGCTCAAAAGCGCGCCCCTTCAGATTGACGACGGTGGGCACGAAGCCCGCGTAGCCCATGCCATGGCCACAGGTGAACGTCCTGCCGGGTGGACTCAGAAGGATGAACTTGAATACAAGAAGCGTATGGCAAACGAGCACTTTGCAGAGCTTGCAAACAAGTGGATGACCAAGAAGATCAAGACCAATTTCAAGGGCCGTGATTACTTCTCCGAAGCCATTCAGAATGCAAAGCAGTACGCAAGGTTTACTTTGGAGACCAAAGACCAGACACTGGCACAGATGGAACTTCTTGAACACATTTCAAACTATCTGAAATCTTTTGAAGATCCATCCACACGCCTTGCCGCAGGTTACAACATCGGTCTAAGGGTTCGCGAGGTCATCAACGAGTTTGCAAACCAGATGGCGGAACTCAATCAGTTTGATTCAGTAGAGGTTGAAAAATAATGCAGACATTTGTTCCGGTAGTAGACAAAAAACACCCGTTGCGCTGTGCAGTCTATGACCGCTTTATGCGAAGAAATCCATTGAAGACTAAGGCAGAAGTTTACACAGAAATTGCAGAAGAATTCGGCATTTCAGTGTCTACAGTTCAGCGTTATCTGAAGACGGTTGAAAGCGGTGTTTTTATCGACGAGTCCAAAAAACAGGGTCGTCATGTTTATGCCTGGGATGATGAAGCTTTAAGTTTTTTTACAAACTTCTACCTTGCCGCAATGGCAGAAGTCGGAGGCTGTACAGTCCGCAATGCTTACGAGTACACCAGGAAGCGTGCAGAACAGGAAGGCTGGAACATCGGATCAGAACAGAGTGCCTATGTTCATGCAAGAAAAATAAGTCCTGCAATGATCATGCTTGCAAAAGGTGGACAGCGTGCGTTGGACAATATGTTCTACATCAGCAGGGATTTGAGCAAACTCAAACCTTTCCAGCTGATTGTAGGAGACCAGCACCGCTTTGACTTCTGGTGTCTTGCTGATGACGGAAAGACTTACATCCGCGCTGAATGTTACCTGTGGCTTGATATGGCAACCCGTGTTGTATACGGTGTCAGCTTTGACCCTCACTACAACACAAGAACGGTAACACGCGCACTGCGTATGGGAATCCAGCGTTTCGGCAAGTTTGAATCTACATACAACGATAACGGATCTTCCGAAAAATCTGCACTGTCTACACAGATAGTACAGGCTCTTCAGAGTTACGGCGTCAAGTTCATTGATGAAGCTGATCTGTATCACGCAGAAAATGGACGCTACATCGTGGAAGATACGGAAGGCTGTGTAGTGGATGTTGTAAAAACCAAAGGCGAATGGGAAAAGCAGCACAGAAGAATTTTTGCCCGTGTTAAGAACGCAAAGACAAAACCAATTGAACGCTTCTTCAACACCCTGGAACAGATTCTCCGTGACCTGTGCATTCCAGGATATGTAAAAGAAATGGGTATGTCGGCACCTGAAGAGGAACAGGCAGACAAGCGTTTAAAGTGGCAGAAAAGCAACGGATATATCCTTACTTATGATGAATTCATCAAGAAGGTTGCTCAGGCTCTGGATATATACGAAAACCGCCGCCACGCAACTTTAGGCTGTACACCTAAAGAACGTCTTGAAGAATACAGACTTCAAGGATGGATGCCTACATACATAGACCCAAGAGACGAATCCTACCTGTTCATGGAATCAGCTTTTGCTACAGTCAAAGGCGACCGTGTAAGGCTGAACAACGTTGATTATGTTGGACCGGAACTTACGCAGGAAATGATTCTTCAGAACAGAGGAACACTTGTTGCATACAACCGACAGAAGATTGAACTGCGATATGATCCTGAAAATTTAGACATCGGAGTTTTTGCAATTGAACCAGGAACACATCATGCGATTGCACTTCATCCTGTAGAAAAGATAGACATGCTTGATGATGATGCAATGGTCAAAAGCCTTGAATGGAAAAACCGCAACATCACGGCTGTCAAAAAAGCTTTTGAAAATGCAACAAAGGACAAGTCTATCCGCGTACTTTCAGAGCCTCAGAAGTTCCAGGAATTACGCACAGCAGAAAATTTGGCAGAACAGGCTGCGGCTTTGGAAGCTCCAAAAGAACAGTTCAAACCAACACCTGTTATTGAAAAAGCTGACCAGGATACAGAAGAATTTGCACTTCCACAGAGTAGAAAGCGCAATGATTCTTATGATTCTGCATTCATTCCACAGACATTCAAATCAGAAAGTGAAATGTCAGACGAGGAATTCATGCAGGGTTTAGTCAGCAGAATATCATCGGAAAACATCTTGCGGTCTCACACCAAAGATGTATTTATGACGGACCACGACAGATACCAGTCCATCTTGGAACGCTATCTGAGCGGAGAACGCTTGAATCGTGAAGACCTTGATTTCAAGTTCTTCTACGAAGGAAAAATGACTCCACAGGAAGAAGCCTATTTTGAAGCGTTTACAAAAAACAATTTTAGCAGAGGTTAAATCATGAATTTAAGACAGGTTATAGAAGCAAACAGGTTGTCTATGCAGGAAGCAGCCCACGCTCTTGGAGTTGATAAAACACAGGTCGTCAAAGTGTGTAACAGAACTTATCCTCACTGGGAAGAAAAGGAAGTAGAGTTCATCCATCACCTCCAGGAAGCAGGCTACAACAACACTATACCACAGGGAATCAACATTAATACAGACGTACTGGTGATGAATCAGAATGTCATGAACTTCCAGGCATTGGCAGACGATTTGTCAGATCCAAACGGTTCCTTGTCCTCATCAATCGGAATGGCAATCGGAACTGCAGAACGCGGAAAAACACATGCCGCAAAATGGTATGCACAGGAAAATCAGAATGCTTACTATGTTCTTTTCGTTGACGGATCAAGCCGTGTTCAGCTTCTCCGTGATATCTGCGACGTAGTAGCTCACACAAGGCCTTACAGCTTCAGTGGATGTGTAGCAACGCTTGAAGAGTCCTGTAAATATGGCCGTCACCTGGTAATCATAGACGAAGCGGACAAGATTCCTGTTCAGCTTCTGGAAATGCTCCGTGGCATCAATGAACGTTGCAATCTTCCATTCCTGCTTGTTGGAGAGGAAGGTTTAAAGACAAAGACAGACAGAGTTCTACGCTTGCGTTCAAGAATCCGTCAGCCCGTAGTTCTGTTTGAAAGAGCAAAAAGTGTTGATGTTGCAGCCTATTACCACGAAGCAGCAGGTCTTGAAATCAACCGTTCAATTGCAGAGCGTCTTGCACGTCATGCCCAGGGTGGATTCCGTTCAATCGTCAATGATTCCATTGCACTTTCAAAGATGTCAAAGGCATCTGCATTGGACACCATCACAGACAAGATGCTGGATCAGCTTTCAGCATAGGAGGTAAAGAAATGGCAAAGGAAAAATCGTACAGGACAAGATTGATCGGTATGATCCACATGCAGAAATCAGCCGCACATATCACAGATGATGGATACCGTCTGATTCTTATGGGTGCTACAGGTAAACTTACATGTACAGAATGTAGCATAAAGGAACTGTTTGCCGTACACAAAGATTTAAATACTTTGCTACTCAAACAGGGGCAGAAAGCCTTTATTTTTCATAGGAGTCCAAAGCATTCAAACAAGCCAACAATCCAGAATGCTGTAGTAGCTAGAGCAAAAAAAGTGCTTGGTAAAAACTGGAAAGAAAGGCTTGATGGATTCCTGCAGAAACTGAACAGAACATCAGTAAAGGACTGCACAGAAAATGAAATCCGTCGAATCATGGGATGGATTTCAACAACAGAAAGGAGGCAAAAAAATGCAAGATAAACCTGTCGATCCAAAATATTTAATCAAGCTTGGAACTCCAATTAGAAAACCGTTCATAAATGGTTACTGCAAACATTGTACAAAGTCTTGTAACAATGATTACTGCGCTAACCTCGACAATGCCTGTGACAAGATTATGTACTGCATGGGATTTTTTTATAAGAGAAAGTGATGACCAAATTAGAACTGTTTACGAGGGATGAATACAAGCAACCCGATTTAACAGCAGAAGACAAGGAATACTTGATTCAAAAGCTGATTTATCAGGCCAAATATGGAATGCAGTACTTGTATGGAGTTTATGAGACGGCAAACATGCTGAGACTGACCATAGACCAAATGCAGGGATTGATATATTCCTACAAACTGGATTGCACCAGCATCAGAACGGCATTGAGGGTTCCATGGTGGTCAATCTGTGAATACCTGATAGATCCGGCAGAGGACTTGGACAAAGCAGTTGCAGAATATATGAGAAGCTTGCCGCAGAAACAGATGCAGATAGCTTAGTGGAGGAGATGACATGGATAAAATCATTCAAGAAGATTATATCGACGAAGAAGCAGCCCGTACATTCTTGAATGACTGCTACAATGGCCTTGATCTGTTACCTAACATTCCATCAAAAATATCAAATGAAATTGCAGCAGATGTACTGAATGTCTCTATGCCAACGATTGAAAGAATGGTGCAAGACGGACAGATAGAACTTACCAGAAGAAGCCTCCTTAAATACATATTCGACAACATGCTTTGCAACCGCCCTGTAAGCTGGGATGATGAGGAAGAATCTGCAGAACAAAAAGAAAAAGCAGAGCCTAAAAATCAATCAAATATTCCAGAAAAAAAGGCTGGGTTGTTCCAATGGAATGAGCCCAGCTTGTTTTCCGAAGAAGACCTGAAACAGGAGTAAGCCGTGAAAAAAAAGCTTATAAAAAGAATCCTCATGGACATAATGAAATATCAAAATGAGTGTTGTTCAGTATGTGAAAGCTACGGTCAGAACCTTCCACAATGTAAATGCATGACTGATGCAGAATGCACTGAACACATCATTAAACTTGCAAAAAAGGCGGTGAAAAAGTGAAAAAGTTATGGTTCATCAGTTACTTAATGACAATGTTTTTCCTTATGTTTTCCTGCATACTTTTTGCTATCAGACTTGAATCAGTAGATGAAGAAATTCGGATTCTGAAACAAAAAGACATTCAAATTCAAAAGATTATTGATGAAAAATGTCAGGAAACAGAAAACAGATGCGGGCGCATGACAGATACTTGTCTGGATATTATTTCCAATAAAAGATGGGAGTAAATATGCAACAAAAATACATGACAGAAGCTGAAAAAGGCTATAAATGTCCAGATGGTGACTGTTTTAATTGCGAATTTAGAAAAACAAAATGTATTGTTTATTCAAAAGAAGGACAAAAGAATTACAAAAAATGGCTGAAAAACCAGCAAAGAAAACGTTAAAAAACAAAAAAAAGACAGTTTTGGATGTCATAAAAAGCTCCAAAACTGCCTCAAATAGCCCCAAAAAAGACCAATTAAACCCATAAAAAATGTCATTATTTATTATAATTTTTAGTCAAATTTTGCGAAAATTGATATTAGGCAGCTCTTTTCATTTCCATACACGGATTGTCATTGCCGGGCTTCGAATAAATGTCATTCCCGCACTTGATGCGGGAATCTCATTTTATAAGGATTATCGGGTCGAGCCCGATAATGACAGAAACGTCTATTACCAGCCGGAAGAGGCTCCTCCGCCTCCGAAGCCACCGCCACCGCCGGAAAATCCTCCCCCGCCAAAGCAACCGCTACCCCAATGGTCGTGATGATGATGCCAATAGCCTCCCGGTACAAAGAAGATTCCTCGCCGCCTTCTTCTTATAGAAGATGTGAGGGCACTGAAAATCATGAATATCCATATGAGTATGAAGAAAAGCACGGGAAGCGGGAAGGAAGCCTTTTTGCCTTTCCTCTCCGACTTTACGCCGTCCGTTACTACCATGGAATCATCTTCTGCAATGACTGCGGCCATGTATTGAACGCCTTCAGTTATGCCTTTTTCATAATCCCCTGACTTGAATGCGGGAACAATTACATTGCGAAGGATTCTTGCGCATTTGGCATCGGTAAGTACACCTTCCGTTCCATATCCGGTTTCTATTCGGACCGCATGTTCTTCCATTGAAACAACAAGGAGGGCGCCGTTATCAACGCCTTTCTGTCCGAGAGCCCACTTTTCTGCATGCCTCAGGCTGAAGGATTCAATGTCCTCGCCTTCCATATCATTCACTACAAGAACACCAATCTGAATGCCCTTTGTATCGTTAAGGTTTACAAGAAACTGGCTGAGGGCTTGCTTTCCCGCAGAAGAAAACACTCCCGCCTCATCAACCACCGGTAAAGAAAAAGTAATGGTTCTTTCCCCTTTAACTGAAGAAGTTTTTGCCGGATTGCTTATGGAAACCTTTTCCTTTGGTTTTGTAACTTCCCTGACAAGAAAACTTGGAACGCCTACCAGAAAAAAAATCAGGATCAGGATTCCAATAAAATCATTTCCGCTTGATTTTCTTGACATTCTAGTCCTCCAGTATTACAAGGCCGTCATCCAGCTGATTTTTCTTTTCTCCGTCCGACGGAAAATTTTCAGCAAGAAGCTGCCCGCATTTTTCCACAGCAGAAAGGAAGGCTTCCTTTGCACTCCCCTTGCCCATGTTCTCCGCAACTTCATCTGCGATTATGTTCCACAGGTCTTCCGAAACCTTTTCGCTTATATGCCTGTCTGCAACGATGCGAACCTGCTTTTCAAACCAAGAAACAAACACGAGGATCCCGCTGTGATTGTCGGTGCAGTAGACTCCGCTTTCCGCAAAATGTCTTAATGCACGGTGTGTCACCGCCCTGTTCTTTACGGCAGCCGGAATTACAAGGGCATCTATTACAGGAATATTATATAGAAAATAAAGTGCAACTACGGCAAGGGAAATGAGTCCCGCATGGAAAAGGGAAAGGTACCAGGGCTCTATTCCCCAGAAACGGGATTCAAGCCAGGCATATACCTGTCCTGACAGAGGGAAAACACAGAGGAAAAGGGCAAGGGAAGTTACTGCCGCCGCAATGAGCTCCCATTCTGCATAGGAACTGCTTTCCGGCACTACGGCAAGGGCTATTTCTCCGCTTGTCCTGTCTTCAACCTTTGCAACGGCTTCCCTAATTTCCCCAAGGTCCCGTTCCGAAAGTCCGAGCCTTTTGTTCAACTGCTTTACTGTCATGATGCTGCCTTAGTCAAATGATACCGACGGAGCTTTCTTTGTTCCCTCTTCCGCCTGGAAGTAAGCCTTCTTTTCAAAGTGGAACATCTTGGCTGTAATGTTTCCAGGGAACATCTGGATCGACTTGTTGTATGCCCCTACTGCGTCATTATATCTTTTGCGTTCAGTGGCAATTCTGTTTTCGATTCCTTCAAGCTGGCTCTGAAGGTCAAGGAAGCTGGCATTGCTCTTGAGTTCAGGATAGTTTTCCGTAAGTGCAAGAAGCCTTCCAAGCCCAGCACCAAGCTCCTTCTGTGTCTTCTGGAACTGGGCAAGCTTTTCAGGATCATCGGTAATTGAAGCATCAACCGAAACTGTTCCTCCAAGTTTTGACCTTGATTCAGCAATTTCAGTAAACACACTTTCTTCATGCTTTGCAAAACCCTTTACTGTTGCCACAAGATTAGGAACAAGGTCTGCCCTTTTCTGATACTGGTTTTCAACATTGGCCCACTGCTGTTCAACGGCTTCCCTCATCGAAACCATTCCGTTATATCCGCATCCTGTAAACATAAAAAGCGAAGCAAAAGCCACACTGATGATAGCAATAATCTTTTTCATTTTAACCTCTTTATTTTAAAGTTAGAAAAAAAAGGCCGGAATGTCAAAGGAAAAACAAGCCGGCGGCAAATTGTAATAAATGGAATCCGCCATTTCCAACCCTTGAATTTAACTGATATTCTTTCTATAATTATAGCAAAATTTTTAACTCTTGAGGTTTCCTATGGCAGGATTAGAATACGATTTCTCAGTTACAAATCTTGGAGAATGCAAGATCAAGTCTCCAATCGAACTTTCACAGCATCACGGTGACTTCCGTGCTACATTTGTTCGTGATGACGCTTATGTCCGCCGTGTTGTAAATTCTTACGACGAAAAACCAGAAGCAATTACTCCAGAAGCCAACCACCTCGAAAAGGCTGGTCCTCGTGAATACATCTACTTCAACCCGGAACATGTAACAGCAGGTATCTGTACTTGTGGCGGTCTCTGCCCAGGTCTCAACGATGTTATCCGTGCTGTTGTACGCACACTCTGGAACCGCTATGGTGTTCGCCGCATCAAGGGAATCAAGTTCGGTTACCAGGGATTCTTTGAATCAAACGGTTTCGAACCAGTAGACCTTAACCCAGACAACATCGACGAAATCCACAAGATCGGTGGAACATACCTCGGCACATCACGCGGTGGCGGAGACAGAACTTCAGAAATCGTTGACTCTATCGTAAAGATGGGAATCAACATGATGTTCATCATCGGTGGTGACGGAACACAGCGCGGTTCATTGGACATTGCAAACGAAGTTCAGCGCCGCGGCCTAGACATCGCTGTTGTTGGTATTCCAAAGACAGTTGACAACGACCTTCAGTTCATCGACCGCTCATTCGGTTTCGAAACAGCAGTTCAGCAGGGTACAAAGGCTGTTGCTTCAGTTCACATGGAAGCACACTCACAGATCGGTGGTATCGGTCTTGTTAAGCTCATGGGCCGTGAATCAGGATTCATCGCTGCATGTACAGCAATCGCAAGCCACGAAACAAACTTCTGTCTCATTCCAGAAGTTCCATTTGAACTCGACGGTCCAAACGGTCTTCTTGCTCACCTTGAAGAACGCCTCAAGAGACGCGGACACGCAGTTATCGTTGTAGCAGAAGGTGCAGGTCAGGATCTTCTTGAAGCAACAGGTCAGACAGACGCTTCAGGAAACAAGAAGCTTGCAGACATCGGTACATTCCTCCGCGACAAGATCAACGCTTACTTCAAGGAAAAGAAGACAGAAATCAACCTTAAGTACATCGATCCTTCATACGAAGTTCGTGCCGCAGTTACAAACGCAAACGACAGCATGTACTGTGAACGCCTTGGTAACTACGCTGTTCACGCTGCTATGGCAGGAAAGACAAAGATTGTTATCGGTCTTGTTCACGACAAGTATGTTCACCTTCCAATCAGCATGGCAACACTCAGCCGCAACACAGTTGACCCAGAAAGCTCACTCTGGCGCGACGTTCTTGATGCTACACTCCAGCCTGTATACATGGTAAACAACATGGAAACAGTTACAGAAAAGCTCAAGAAGGCAAAGGAAGAAACAGACGCTAAGGCTCGTGCTCGCCTTGAAAAAGTAAAGAACATGTAACTTGTCTTCCGGATTTAACCGGATAAAGATAAAAGGATGCCAGGACAGTTGTTGTTCAAGCATCCTTTTTTTATTTCCCCGTATTCTTTAGAAATGTTGTTTTATGCTAAACCATGGGTTAGAATTAAGATATATCCATATATCTCTAAAATATCTATTGAATTCTAAAAGACAGGAGGATGCTTATGATTTTTAAGAAAGCTTTCACAGTTATTGGAGCATCCATTCTATTTGCTGCCGCTGCATTTTCGCAGACAGCCACAATCCCGTTCACCATTCAGGCTGCCGACGGTCCCGTTACCATCAACATCCCGACCGACCTTGCTCCCCTCATCAACCAGAACAAGGCGCAGATTGAGCAGGCCTTGAAAAACAACAACATCACGGCAAGCAAAATTGAAGGTAATTCCGGTTACGAAGGGCAGATCCTCAAGGTATACGACGACTACAAGACTAAATTCCCTGAGTTAACCTCTCCTTTTGAAGATACTGTTGGCAACCTTAACAATTTCTGCGACGACCTTGTTGATGTCATCCCAAACACACAGGGCATCCAGAACATCTATGCAGACGCATGGATCGGAAAACTAATTCCAAGCGCACACTTTGGCGCAGGCATCAACGCAGGCGCATCGTCAATTGATGTTTCCGCACTAAAAAAGACGGCCCAGGCAATGGACATCGATACAAAGGACATTCCCGACACTCTGGGATTCCCTACAATCACTGCAGACCTTCGCATAGGCGGAATTCTCCTTCCTTTTGACATTGGCGTTGCCGTAATGAAGTTTGACTCTTCAAAAGCAAGTGCAGTGGAAAAAGCCATTGACCCGATGAATTTTGACTATTGCGTGTTTGGCGGAGATTTTCGCTATGCACTCCTTAAGGGCGGAATGTTCAAGCCAAAGGTTTCCATTGGCGCCGGATACTACTACACCAAGGGTTCTGTTGGCGTAAGCAACGATCAGGCAAGTGCATCCCTCAATTTCACTTCAGAAGCATACATTCTTGAAGCACAGGCTTCCTACAAGCTTCTTTTCCTGATTCCTTTTGTAGGGACAAAGCTTCTTTACTCGAAGACAAATGTCGACTGGTCTGTAGACGCAAGATGGGACCAGATTTTTGAATCTTCTGCATCTTCCTATGCAGAAATGCTCTCTACAGGCTTCCTCCCTTCTCACTTTAGCGGGGAATCAAACGGAACAGCATTGCACCCTCAGGTTTTTGGCGGCGTCGGATTTGACTTCCTGATAATGTCTGCAACAGTTTGTGCTTCCTATGACATAAAGACCAAGGTTATCTCAGGTGCTGCAAGTGCCCGCATTTCCTGGTAAAGACAGAAAATCCACGGATTTGCCCTTCCTTTGCAAAAAGGGGTAAATCCTATAAGATATAGTAAAGATGTTGCTATCAAAAAGCGAAAAAATAAAATTTTCCGTAATGACAGGAATCTTTTTCCTGCTGCTTCTCCTCTTCAAGCACTATGTTCTTTCTGACCGCACCCAGAAAATGAACAGGGAATCTTCTTCACTTTTTTTTAATTTTTACCAGAGGGATAAGGAAGATGTATGGCTCAATGTAATCCCAAACCATCCCCTCATGCACGGAACCATTTATGAATCCAAGGTTGTAAACCGTTCGTCACACAACATCTCCAACTGGAAGATGGACATTAAGATCACAAAACCGGTTTACCTTTCCAACTGCTGGAACGGTTCCATTGAAATCCACCAGAAAACAAAGGGAAAAACAATAGTTCAGAGTGCAATCCAGCTGCACGGCAAGGATTATGACGAACTGAAGACACTGGAAGTAAAGAAATTCTGCGCCAGAAGAAAACCTTTGCTCATCTATTTGAATCCTGGCGACAGGCTCGTCTATTACCCGGATGACGAATACTCGGAAAACATAATTCCTGCCTATAGCGGCACCGACTACCATTACACGGACATTGGATTCGTATTCTTCAAGAATGACACCGAACCGCTGAACATGGATTTTGACTTTGCAAAGGCAACCATTACATACCACATGGATGACTCTATTACCGACAATGTGATGCTTTATGTCTTTGCCATGCTTTTCCTCATGTGGATTTTCATAGTCACCTCGATGATAAGGCTCAAGATCATCAAGATTTCTAAGCTCAGGGATCAGGAACACGACAAGCAGACCATTGAACAGGTCATGACCGTGTTCACAAAATTCATCGACGCCAAGGACATCCACACGGGCGGACATTCGGAAAGGGTCGCACTGTATTCAAGAATGATTGCAAAGATTGCGGGAAGAAGCGAGGAATTCTGCCAGAAGGTTTTCTACTGCGGGCTCCTCCACGATTGCGGTAAGATTTCAGTAGGAGACACCATCCTTTCAAAGACAGAAAGCCTTTCCGAAGAAGAACTCGAGGTTGTTCGCGCGCACACCCACAAGGGATACGAACTTCTAAAATCCCTTTCGTCAATTCCAGAAGCCTGCCAGACGGCTTTGTATCATCACGAAAGATATGACGGAACAGGATATCCGGAACATCTTGCCGGCAAAATGATTCCGGAAACAGCCAGAATAGTTGCCGTAGCCGATTCCTTTGACGCAATGAGCACTGACAGATACTACAGAAAGGGACTTCCCCGTGAAAAAATCCTTGAGGAACTTAAGGAAAACAGCGGGACTCAATTTGACCCTGAATTCGTAAACGCCTTCATCAGGCTTACTGAAGAAAACAGAATTTAACCGGTCCAGATAGGAATCCAAGGGATCCATTTAAAATAAAAAACTGCCGAAGCCCACCCGCAACGGCAGAGAAAATATCCCAACCAAAAATTTGTTTGATTAATATAGCATGGGAATTTGAAAATATCAAGGAAAAAATTCCGTCCTGAAAGTGTTGCCAGGATGCCGGAGGATTTGTTCGCGCCTACGGCCTTACTTTTTTTCATGGAAAAGTCAATTTTTATTTTTCTACGGTTATATATATTGAGAGAAATTTTTCTCGAAATTCATATAACCGGGGTTAATAATGAAACAAAAGCGACGCCAGAGAATTCTTGAGATAATAAGAAACCTGAGGCTAATGGACGATGCCTTCATGACAAGGTTCTTTGACGGAAATCTAGAATGCACTTCCCTCGTACTGCAGATCATCCTTGGAAAGCCTGACCTCAAGGTTCTCGAGGCAAAAAGCCAGAACTACATCAAAAACCTTCAGGGACATTCGGCCATCCTTGATGTAAAGGCTACGGATTGCGAAGGAACGATCTATGACATAGAAATCCAGAGGGCAAGCAAGGGAGCAGAGGCTAAAAGGGCGCGTTACAACAGTTCCCTTATGGATGCGAATTTCAAGGTACTGCAGGAAGAATCGGAGAAACTGCCTTCAACTTATGTTATAATGATTACTGAAAACGACGTGCTCAAAGGGGCAAAGCCGATCTACCACATCAACAGGATTGTGGAGGAAACTGGCAAGCAATTTGGCGACGAATCGCACATAATATATGTAAACGGAAAGCACAGGGACGACACACCGCTTGGAAAGCTGATGCATGACTTCAACTGTTCCGATCCGGCAGAGATGAAACTGGAACTTCTTGCACAAAGGGCAAGATATTTTAAGGAAGAAAAAGAAGGAGTAAAACTTATGAGCAGCACTGCACAGGAACTGTGGGACGAAATAATGCAGGAAGGATTTTCCGAAGGAATGTCCCGTGGACTAGAACAGGGACTAGAACGAGGACTTAAGCAGGGAATTGAAAAAGGAATTGAGCAAGGGATTTCTCAGGGGATTGAGCAAGGAATCTCACAAGGAATTTCCCAGGGCGCCCACAATAAGGCAGTGGAGACGGCAAGATTGATGCTTATAAACAACATTGATGTTTCCATGGTCGCAAAGTGCACAGGGCTTTCCGAAGAGGAGATTGAAAAGCTAAAGGATGTTGAAGAACAGTAAGTGAGTTTTCTTCCAGCCAGCGGATTTGTTCGCGCCTACGGCGCTCACGGGGTGTCACACGGATTGGATTTTCCTACGGAAAATCTTGTGGGATGTAGGCAGGGGGTGGACTGTTATGTCATTGGCGGGCATGAACCGGCAGACTCATTATGAATATTAAAAGCTTTTTTTCTGCACATAGATATAACTTTCTGAACCTCTAACTTGGCAAGATGTTTTTTGTTAAACAAGACAGCTCTGCCCTTGAGGGGAATGGATAAATTGTTGAAGTTGACCATACCTCAAATGTCATTACCAGAACAAAGTCGATAATGATATCTGAGATTTAGGCATAAAACTATTTATTAATAATATCTGTAAAGTCATGGAAAGGATATGTCCACATCCGAGTATACTTCCATGGACTTCCACCACCTATAGCTTTAATCTGACTCACTCCAGTTAGCGTCCAAGCACTGACAGACGTACCTGTTATGGTATAAAAAGCAGAATGCACTCTACTGTTAGAGTCAAATATTGTTGAATATGTATCATCCCATGATGGCATATACCATCCTCTCGCAAGTTTATATTCATTTGTTTTGCTATTTGCATCGGGATCAAATCCAAGAACATTTGTGCCGTAAGTATAGCAATAATATAAGGCAGGATAGTTTTCATTTACCTTTGCATATTCACTGGACTTATTTGTATACACCTGATTCGTAAATGAATCCCAAAAACCTTCTTTCGTACTCCCATTATTAAATTGTGTTTGAGCATAATATAAACTACTGTCTTTTGCCCAATATAAATACTTTCCCTTTATTGCTATTCCGATTATTTTATTATCCTTAAGGCTTACAACAACTGCAATAGGAATATTATTACCTTCATAGTAGCTCAGTTCTTCTGCGGGCATTGTATATACATTTCCTGTGATAGGATTCCTCATTATTACATCACCTACCGTAATAGCAGTGTATGTCATCCCTGTTTTTGTTTGCAATTGATAATAGGAAGAATCACCTGTAACTGCAGGATTATATATAATCCCGTAATCATCAGCATAACCCATACTATATGTAATACCTGATCCACTTATTTTGCTATTTGGTTTTAATGTTAAATATACATCTCTTCTATAAGTAGTCGACGAATACTTATAACTGTCAGTCTGTCTTACTACACCATAGGCCTTACCTATTTTTTCAATTCGCAATTGATTATTCCATTTTTCAACTACAAAATACAGAACCCATTCCGCCATCATCGTCAAATCCAGTAGGACTTGCCGTCATAGAAAGAGTTGACATCTGACTTACCTTATCTGTACCATATGTCGTAGGTAATTCAAAATCAAATCTCTTATTAATGAACCTTATATACATTCTTAATGTTTTACTTCTATTACCATGAGCATCAATAGCTGTAACAGAAAATTCATGTATTCCACCTATTGGTATTTTTGTTGAGAAATAATGATTAATACTTTGGCTAGTTGAGTTATTTGCAGCGATAGTCCATGTCTTTTTGTAGAAATCCTCATTTTCAAATGGTGATTGAAGTTTGTCATCGTTATCGAACACAAGGGTTCCATTTGCTATATAATCATATTCCTCTGGTCCATATGTTACACCTTCCTTGATTTCACGATTTTTTGGTATGATCATGTTTGCTGGCAAATACTTTATCCTCTCTACAATTTCATACTGAGCAAGAGATCCTCCAACATCAGTTGCTGAGATATAAAATCTAAATTGGGTTTTGGTCGTTGAATAAGAATAAGTATCCTGTGAGTGATTCTTTATCGTTGATAAACTTGTCTCTCGGAAAGTGGCATAAGTAACATAATCAGTAGTATTGCCTTTGTAATATAATCTTGTATCAGGTCCCGATAATACTGGCGGAGTGCCATCTGCAGTTGTAGTAAATTTATATGCTCTTGTTTCTCCTCCGACAGTAATTCCATTTGAATCTTTTAACGTATTATACATTAAAAGTGTTACAGGAGAATTTGCAGGTATGTTTCCCTCAAGCTTGACTGTAAAATTATTACCACTTTCTGAAACAGAAAAATCACCCTTATTCTTAGTTCCACCACTTATTACTTCTACGTAAATTGAATTCTTGATTTCAGTAATATTGAATGGATGATTCATTTCAAAGACAAAACTCTGTGAAGATAAAATTCTGTCATTTTCCAGATAATCAAAACAATGCTGTAATGTAGGACGCTCTGCATATACAGGTTCAAAATAAAGTCCTTCTATATCAGACCCGCTGAATTTTATGGTAGCAGTTGACTTTTTCTGGGTTTCGGACAGATTAATACTGAGGAATTCAATATCTGGATTTTCTGGTGCATCAAAACCAAAATATTTTCTTGTAAGGTCATTGCCATCTCCGTCAGTTGCCTTTACTGAAGTAACGGGTACATCTGTTTCTCCAGATTTTTTATAGACCTTCCAGCCTTTTATGGCATATCCATTTTCCGATTCAGCACTGATGTCATGCGTATTGTCAGGATTCCATGCCTGTGTTCCAGATGGAGTAATGGATCCCATTGATTGAAGAAGTTCGTTTTTTGCAGTGACAAGACGCACCTTAGGGTTTGCAGAAACCCTTGGAATGATTCTAAGATTTGGAACCGCCGACATGATTGTCATTTCTGTCTTGCGTGCATCTTCTCTTTCAAATTTAACGGCATCAGTCAAAGCGACATCGGATCCGTCTCCCTTGTAGTTAGAGTACACATCCCATCGAACAAAACTGCCCACTTTCTGATTTACTTCAAATTCAATAGCCACAGGAAATCCTATCTTGGCAGAAGTAGCTTTACTCGTCACCTGTCCATCCTCTGAACTTACTGGTGCAATGGTAAAGCTTACGGTCTCAGCCTTTGCATACTTGATTTCTGCCTGCAGTTTTTCCCTGGCGTCTGCATTGGCAGTAAGGAAGTTCTGGCAGCCGGAAAGGAGCAATGCCGCTGCAATTAAAGCTCCACCAAGGAAAGTTGTCATCTTTTTCATATAACTTCTCCTGTTTTATTTGTTTATACTATCTACTCTATAAGTTCCAATCAGCGGAACCTTGCCTGTATTCTTTCGCGGCCTGGAATCTTTGGTTCAAATCCATCCGTCGAAACATTTACGCTCTTGAAATCCTTCCAGTTGTCGTGCATTGGATAGATTCTTGAATTGTCTGTAGCGGCGTATTTATTCCATTCGTTGATGCCGTATTTTCTTGCCGCTGCAAAGGTATCCTGAGTCATGGTAACTTCTACAGGAATCCATGTTTTTCCACCGTAGAAAATTGCCTCTTCCTCCGTATAAATCCTGCGCCCTTCTTCTTCATTCATGTCCAGACTGAAAGCCGCATAGATGTGGCCCGGGACAGTGATGAAGGCGCTTTCAATTCCAAGAGATTCAAGAAGCGAGCAGTAGAGAATTGAAAGGTCGTCACAGTCGCCTGCCTTGTATTTGAGTGTCTGGTGAGGAAACTGAAGGAAGTCTATTGATACGGTTCCGACATTTGCGCTGTATGAACTTGATGGATCCACGATGTAACGCATTCCGTATTCGCTCAAAGCCCCGAAAAGAGCCTGCGCAAGCTGAAGGTTTTCGTTGCGTGCCTCATTCATCAAAGGTCTCACTGCTGATGCAACATGTTTTGCAAATTCTACCGTAACTGAATTATTCTTGCTGACATATACGGCTGCACGGCGATCATCATCCCAGCTCATGGCGTTGGCATTGTATACCGGAATCGTAACAGGTGTTTCAACCCTGAACCTTTTTCCAAGGCGGTTGTATTCAACGATTATATTTGCTTTTGAATCTGATTTTTCCGAAACCGTAAGAATGGAAGGATTGAAGATTGCCTTAAGGTCAACAACACCCTTCTTGCCCGGCTTTATGTGTGGAATGGTTCCGCAGAGAGTTCTCTGATTCTGAAACTGTTCCATATAAAAATAGACGCGAATATTTGTGATTTCTTCTGCCTCAAAGTTTTCCACAACCGCCTTGCCGAATCCGTTCTCCGCATACCAGGAATAGAGCGAAGGGAAAACAGGGTCAAGAGAAAATATGTCCCCCGTAACCTTCTGTTCGGCCGACTGAAGTTCCGTAAGGTTAAGGGATATCCCAAGATTTACAGGGATATATGAAATGGAAAAGTCATTGTGCCTGTCCACCATATACCCTGCACCAATGCCCATTCCGACTGCAGGCGAAAAGCTGTACCTTAAGGAAACCCTTGCTCCCATTCCGATTCCGCTGTAGCCCATTTTTCCAGAGCTTGCCTCGTGGCTTGTGGAATAGACGCCGCCAAGAAGATCCGCATTCAGCGTTATGGCTCCACGCAAAGGAATTCTTGCTCCTGCTCCAAGGTTGAAGCTGATGGTGTCGTAGGAATTTATGCTTTTTTCCTTAAGGCTGAAGGTATGGTATTCCATTCCGCTGAGAATGCCCACATGCTTCCATGGTCTTACTTCCAGCCCAAGACCTGCTCCAAGACCTTTCTGGATTTCACCCAGAACATCCTTGCTGCTTCCATCCTGCATTGGAATGTCATAGAAGAAATCTCCGTTCACTATGATCTGAACCTGTGACTGCTCCTGAGAAAAAATCGGCATGACAGCACAAAGAAGAACAGCAAAGAATGCAAACAGACAGTTGATTCTATTTTTCATTTGCTATACGTTCCAATCCTTTCTTTGCAACAGAATTGTCCTTGTCTTTTTCAAGAACATTTTCATACCATTTTTTTGCGCTCTTGAGATCTTTCTGGAGCATGTATGTGTTGGCAAGGTTGTTCATGGCCTGAATGTTTCCATTGTCTGCCATTTCCTTGAACACGATTGCCGCAGAATTTATGTCTCCAGAGCGGACATAAAGAAGACCCAATGCTATTCTGTCTTCGTCATTTGCCTTGCCCGATGAAATCTTTGATTCGTATTCCCTGATTTTTGGCCTCAGGTTTTCCGCCGTGAATACATCAAGTTCCCTTGATGCCCTTGCAACCAATGCCGATGCAGAAGGTTTCGCAATGTTCTTCTTTCCGCTCATTCCAAGTGGAGGATATGACGTCCATGCGTCGCTGAGGACTACGACACTTAATTCTCCCTTCTCCATTTCTGCCTTTATCTGGCGGCTTGCAGCTTTCCATGCAGCATTGAATCCCTTCGAGATGCTGTTGATTGAAATTGGAAGATAATAATCGTCCCCGATCAGGAGAAGCTGTTCAGGATCGCTGAAAATACCGGCTACTGCCTTTGAGGACAATTCAAGATTTACTGCAACAGCAAAGTCATTTGCAAGCGGAATGAGGGCTGTTTTTACTGCAGCGCCTTCAAAAAGAGAAGCCAAAACCATTCCCAGTTCGTCGCTGTCGCCGCTCATATATGAAATTGTCTGGATCGGATACTGGATGTAATCGTTTTTGGAAATGTCGAGATGACTTGATGCGTATGGAGATGCCTTGTCCGTTACCCTTGTAAATCCAAGGCTG
>JAUNCR010000150.1 GCA_030526505.1 Spirochaetales bacterium | reverse complement strand
CTATTTTCAGGAATATTATAAAAAAAATTTGATACCTTTTATGGGGTCAGATCAGCCCATGATGAGTGCGCTGATTACAAAAAAGAGTCTGAAAGATTTTTCACCGCCGATGAAACTGAAGGCAATCATAACGATGAAGAAGCCTGCAAGGGTTCCGCCCTGGTAAATTGAATTCTGGAATCCAAGGGCACGGCCACCGCGACCTTCCTTTGCGTATTCAAGGGAAAGTGTGTTCCTCATTCCAAGCTGCATGTGTTCGCCAAGGGAGTAAATGCAGATTGCAGTTGTAACAAGGATTCTGTCTGCCGGAAGTCCTGCGTGAAGGAACATGCCCACAAGCATAATGAGTCCGCCGATCTTGAAAACGCCTTCAGCAGAAAAGCGGTAGAGGAGTGCAAGGATGAAGACAAGAAGAAAGCCTGGAAGCTCACGGAAAAATTCCGCAACGCCACGGTAGAATTCTCCCATGCCTACGACTTCCGCAAGATAGTTGTCGATTACGCCCTTGTAAAGTCCGTAGCCCAATCCCATGGACATAAGGCTTATGAAAAAAGGAATCCAACAGGTGTTGGAGTCGAAAGTATCGTTCAGTTTTGAAGTGAATTTGTTGAATGGATTTGTCATGGCACGATTATAGCAAATTAAGGCTTGCCGTGTAAAAGACAGTTTGTTATAGGAAGTCCTTGTGATAATTAAGGATGTCAAAAATTGTTTTTTTCCTTTAATCTCGGTATAATTTCGCCCATGGCTTTTTATGATTCATTTGACGTTGCCGTTTGTGGCGGCGGTCATGCAGGTATTGAGGCTAGCCTTGCCTGCGCACGCATGGGATTGAAAACTGTACTCATTACTCAGACCATAGATTCAGTGGGAAGAATGTCCTGCAACCCTTCCATCGGTGGAATCGCCAAGGGAAACATTGTCCGTGAAATTGATGCCCTCGGCGGAGAGATGGGAAAACTCATCGACAAATCAATGATTCAGTTCCGCATGCTGAACAAAAGCCGTGGTCCTGCAGTTCAGGCACCAAGAAGCCAGGCGGACAAACTTCTGTATTCACAGCTTGCACGCAAAACTTTGGAAACAACAGAAAACCTTTGCACCCTTATGGACACCGTAGTTGATGTCCTTACCGTTGCATCGGACACACCTCTTCCAGAAAATTCCGACAGTTCTGCAGAACTCAATACAATTCCTGGTGAAAAGAGAAGCAACCTTAATTACGAATACGCGACAGAGGCTGCAAAAAGCGGAATGCGCCAGAAAGTCATAGGTGTTGTTACCGAGCGCGGAAGAATCGTTACCTGCCGTTCCGTAGTCCTTACAACGGGAACTTTTTTGGGCGGAAGAATCTTCATCGGAGAATACGATGCCCCTTGCGGTCGTATCGGGGAAACCGGTGCCTTTGGCCTTACAGAAAGCCTTAACCGTCTTGGCTTTACTACAGGTCGCCTTAAGACAGGAACACCGCCAAGAATCCTCCGCCATACAATTGATTTTTCAAAACTTGAACTTAACGAAGGCGATGAAGAAGTAATTCCATTCAGCTTTGACACTGAAAAAGTTGAACGCCCTATGGTTCCGTGTCACCTTGTATATACAAACCCAGAGACCCACAGGATCATCCGCGAGAACATCGGCCGTTCTCCATTGTACTCGGGTAAGATCAGCGGAATCGGTCCCCGTTACTGTCCTTCAATCGAAGACAAGGTGATGCGCTTTGCAGAGCGAGAAAGACACCAGCTTTTTGTTGAGCCGGAAGGTCTTGAAACAGACGAAATCTATCTCAACGGCTTGAGTTCTTCTCTGCCGGAAGAAGTTCAGGATGCATTCCTTAGGACAATGCCAGGATTTGAAAACTGTGTTGTAAGCCGTCCGGGCTATGCAGTTGAATACGACTATGTTGAACCAACCCAGCTTTTCCCAAGCCTTGAGACAAAACGCGTAGCAGGTCTTTTTGATGCAGGTCAGATCAACGGAACTTCAGGTTATGAAGAAGCTGCAGGTCAGGGTCTCATTGCCGGAATCAACGCAGGCCTTTATGCCCGCGAACACAAAAAGCTTTGCGGACCTCTTTGCGCCGCAGATTCAAAAATCTATTCAAGTCCTGCAAGCGGAGAAAAAGGAAAGTTCCAGCCAAAGCCTGTGTTTAACGCAGAAGACCTTAAGAACTTTGCGGAAATTTCTGCCCGCGAAACAAAGGAACTTTCGGAAAAACTAAAAAACTTCCAGACGGAAAATGGCTTCAATAATTTTGAAAAGATTCCGTCTTACGAAGCCCTTGTCCTTGGCCGTGACGAAGGCTACATCGGTGTTCTTATCGATGACCTTGTTACCCTTGGAACAAAAGAACCATACCGCATGTTTACAGCCCGCGCGGAATATCGCCTTAAGCTTCGCCACGACACGGCAGACAGAAGGTTGCGCCAGAAAGGTTTCAATGTCGGCTTGATTTCAAAGGAACAGATGGATTCCATGGAACTCAAGTACCGTAATGTTGAAGAAGCCATGGCATTTCTGGACAAGCATCCTGATGCAGAAAATCCAGGTAACTACACGCTGCTTGAATGGACCCTTGCACAGGAAGACCACAAGTACCGCTATTACATTGAAAAGCAGGACAACCGTGTCGCAAAAATGCACCGCATGGAAAATGTCCGCATTCCGGATAACTTTGACTATTCAAAGATTGTTGCCCTTTCATCGGAAAGCCGCGGCAAGCTTGAAAAGATTCGTCCTGTAACATTGGGACAGGCATCCCGCATCAGCGGAATCCGTAACAGCGACATCATGCTTTTGATGGTTTATCTTCAGTAGGTGCTGAGTCCGATGAGAAAACTTGCCTTCTTTTCGGCATTGTGTTTTTTTCTCTCTGCTGTTGAATATGCAATTCCAAAACCTGTTCCTTTTTTCAGGCTTGGACTTGCAAACCTTCCCATCATGCTTTCTTTTCTCTGCATGACAAAAAAGGAAAGTACCGCCTTGATTTTCCTTAAGGTTCTTCTTCAGGGAATAATCAGCGGAACTTTATTCTCATACATTTTTTTGTTTTCCCTGGCAGG
>JAUNCR010000149.1 GCA_030526505.1 Spirochaetales bacterium | reverse complement strand
TAGTCATCCAGCCATTCGCTTTCCTCTTCACAGAAATGTTCAAATTCCTCCAGCAGTGTCTTGTCAGGAGTGTGCCAGAAAGCAGCGCAGGCAGCCTTTAACAGCCTGGTCTTAAACTGGATCGCAGGGCCGTAATCCGTCCTGCGGGGATCCCATTCCGGCATATCCGCAAAATCGTCCTCCGTCAGAAGATTCATCTCCATCAGTTTGGCGGGACTGATGATCAGGGGCTGTCCGGCAAAAGCAGAAAAGCCCTGATAGGGAGAATCGCCGAACCCGGTGGGGCCCAAAGGCAGTACCTGCCACAGATGCTGACCGGAGGTCTCCAGAAAATCAATAAAATCATAAGCCCCCTGTCCCAGATCTCCGATACCGTAGGGAGAGGGGAAAGAGGTAGGATGAACCAGGATACCGGAAAAGCGGTTCCTGGGCTCTTTTTTCGGAACTGTTTTTTCTTCTGTCAGTTCCTCTTTTATGCTTGTCACAGAGACAGCTTCTTTTGCAGAAATCATAAGGAAATCCTTTCTGGTAATGTAATATTTGGAATTGCCATTTCCGGCAGGAAATGGCATATGATTATCCTATGTAATTATACTGGACGGATGAGAATAAGGCAAGAAAGAAATGCATTTGTTGAAAAGGATCTAAAATGAAAAAGGCGGGAAAGAAGTTATAAAAAAGTAGTGTTTTTCATGTACTTGGGGCTAGCCGTTGCGCCAGCGACTTGGTACAATGGAAACACAGATCACAAGAGGGTCAGAAATTTTTAAATACTTCAGAAAGAGGGAACAGATATGAGAAATGACAGAAAACTGGGGTTTGGTCTGATGCGTCTTCCGATGCTGCAGGAGGATCCGGAAAAAATCGATATTGAAATGACAAAAAAGATGGTAGATCTTTTTATTGAAAGAGGATTTACCTATTTTGATACGGCGTGGATGTACTGCGGTTTTCAGAGCGAGAATGCAGTGAAGGAAGTCGGGAGTTTGACAGTTTTATAGAGGAAAAATCATTGAAAGCCTTGATTTAGGCTTATTTTTTTGTCAAACTTTCCCTATTTTAATTGCGTGATGTTGCGTGATGTGTTATAATATAAGGGATTGGAGGTTATGACTTATGAGATTGAAAGTATCCCGTTCGAAAAATGCCGCTTCCCTTTATGTTACCAAAACCATCTACGAGGGCAAAAAGCAACGAACCATTACTGTGGAAAAACTTGGAACGGAAAAAGAACTGCGGGAAAAACTTAACGGTGAAGACCCTTACGAGTGGTCCAGACAATATATTGCAAAGCTCAACCAGGAAGAAAAAGAACAGAACAGGGAGATCATTCTCAAGTTTAAACAGTCCAGGCTTATACCTATGAACGTGCAGCGCTCCTTTAATGGTGGATATCTGTTCCTGCAGCAGATTTACAATTCTTTGGGTCTTGATAAAATTTGCAAGAATATATCTGATAAATACAGATTTACATACGACTTGAACAACATCCTTTCACGGCTGCTTTATGGCAGGATCCTATTCCCCTCTTCAAAACTGAACACATTTGAAGAATCCAAAAAGCTGCTTGAACCGCCACTGTTTGAACTCCAGCATGTATACAGGGCATTGGATGTGATATGCAAAGAAGATGCCTACATCCAGTCAGAACTATACAAAAACAGCAAGCTGCTTTCGAAAAGGAATGACAGGGTCTTATTCTATGACTGTACAAATTTCTTTTTTGAGATCGAACAGGAAGAAAATATGAAACAGTATGGTCCTTCCAAAGAGCACCGTCCCAATCCTATCGTAGAAATGGGATTATTTATGGATGGAGATGGCATTCCCCTGGCATTTTCTATCCATCCGGGCAATAAGAACGAACAACAGACGCTCATCCCTTTAGAAGAACAAATCATGAAGGATTTTAAGCACGCTAAATTCATTGTCTGTACGGATGCAGGACTTTCTTCTACCGATAATCGGAAATTCAACAACAAGGACAGCAGAGCTTTTATTACAACACAGTCTATAAAAAAACTAAAAAAACATTGTAAAGAATGGTGTCTGGAATCAACCGGCTGGAAGCTGGAAGGCTTTGAAACAGACAAAAACGGAAAGCCCATGACCTTTGACATCAGCCAGCTTGAAACAGATATGGAGCTGGCACAAAAGTTCAGAAATTCTACGTTTTACAAAGAACGCTGGATAAAGGAAGACGGTTTAGAACAAAAACTCATTGTGACATTCTCCCTAAAATATAAATATTATCAGCAGGGCATCCGCGATCGGCAGGTTAAACGTGCTGAAAAGATGCTGGAAGGCAATCTTTCCTCTTTGAAAAAACATAATCAAAATGACTGTAAGCGCTTTATCAAAAAAACAGGGGTGACCGCAGACGGTGAGATTGCAGACAAAGAAGTTTACGAGCTTGATCAAAGCATCATTGATGAAGAGGCACGTTATGATGGTTTTTATGCTGTATGTACAAACCTTGCTGATGAACCTCCAAAGATTGCAAAAATCAACCACAGCCGTTGGGAAATTGAAGAATGTTTCAGAATCATGAAGACAGATTTTAAATCAAGGCCGGCTTATGTACGCACAGACAACCGTATCCAGGCACATTTCATGACATGTTTCCTATCCTTGATACTGTTCCGTTATCTCGAAAAAGCATTGGACTACAAATACACCTGCGAAGAAATCCTGGATACTCTTCGGGAAATGGATTTCCTTATTGTCGCTGGTGAAGGATATATACCAACCTATACAAGAACAAATTTAACAGACTCCCTTCATGAGGCATTTGGCTTCCGTACTGATTATGATATTGTTAGCCAAAAACAAATGAAAAAAATTTTTCGTGACACAAAAAAGAAAAAAAGTACGTAAAAAATATCAGATTAAAAAAGTGCCAGAACCCTTGATTTTACAAGGAATTCTGGCACTTATCTTCTCTCAAACTGTCAAAAATGGGATTATACCATATTCCTGATATTTTTCAATCCCTCAATCGTGAACCTCACATGACTAAAGTCACGTGCTTCCAGCCGCTTTAAGCGGCCAGACTAAATATCGGCGGATA
>JAUNCR010000047.1 GCA_030526505.1 Spirochaetales bacterium | reverse complement strand
TTCGTTTTGTATTTGCTTTTTTTGCGTTGTTGACAAGTTCCTTTACGCAGTATGAAAGAACCTGGAAATAGGAGTCCATGTTAAGGTGTTTCAGGAATACATCAAGGATATCAACGATATATCCTTCCATTTCAACAGGAAGTGTGTAAGTAGTTACGGTAAGAGGAATTCCTGTCTGGATAGCGAGATTAACCTTTTCTTTATCAACTTTAATTTTCTTTATTTGTGCCATAACTCACTTCTTCAGTATATTCATTATAGTATCGCATATTCGTTTTTTCAAGAAGAATGGAGATTTTGGCAATTTATGTTTCGTATCGCAAAAAAAACTGAAATAGTTTAGAATGGAGCCATGACAAATCAGATTCAGGCTGAACTTTTGGTTCTTGGTCTCCTCTTGCTTGGAAGTTCGAGATTTCTTTTTGTTAGCCATACCAGAAAAGATTCCCTTGCAGTAGTACCTCTTGTTGGGTTCATGATTTCCATTTTCAATATGGTGGTTTTCGGAATATCTACGAAAGAAATAATCATTGTGGCATTTTCCTTCTGGACCACCATCTGGAATTTCCGTTCCATCCTGCGCCTTCTTTCGGATGTTGTTGTAGACCATTACGACTTCAAGCTGGTCATAATCAGCTCCATAAACGCTTTGGCCTGCGGTTTCCTGATTTTTGCCGTTGTCAGTTATTTGCCTGCCTCGGCAAACGCAAGCAAGATGGGTGTAACTGAAAAAATCAGCATTCTGCACGGGGATTTTGAAAATGATTTTTCCGAGATTAAGGAGCCTTTCAAGGTTACAAATGCAAAGACCTGGAATTTTGAAGGCACCGTTGCAAACCCGATGGGAAGAACCATAGTTGTTTTCGTTCCTCCAAAGACAGCAAATGTTGAAATCTACAGGATTTTCCTTCAGAAACTGGCAAAGAACGGATATTCGGTATATGCGGGGGACTTCTTTACCGGCGAAGGAAACTGGTTCAACGGATTTCTGGACATGCCGTTTGCAAGGCGATTTGCATTCACCGTAACTTTCCTGAATGATGAAAAAAAATTCAGGGAGATTTACGGGGCAAACAAAAGTGTTCTGATTAAGGAATATGCAAGCCTTTTGAAGCAGGCTGACCCAAAAGAAGGGGAAATGGTGTTCCTTCTTGCGGAAAACGATGTGGCAGAGGCAATGAAGGCCGTCCATGAACTTAACCCGGACCTGATAAAGGGAACTTTTGACCTTACCTTCATTGAAGGCCATCCGTCAAAGGGCCTTGGTCCGATTGAAAACACCGACCCTGTTCTTGCAAGGCACCTTGGCCTTGAAAAAGACCGCAGCGGATACATTTCAAGTCACCTTGCCATGGATGTCACCGACTTCATCAGCCGCCAGATCATTGGTATGGATGGGGAAGAGGAGTAGGGGAGCAGTTAAAGTCCCAAATCTAGAACAGCCTCAAATCAAAAGGGCATTCCACAACAGTATTGATTTTAAGCTTTGCGAAGTCCGGATGTTCCGGATTTAAGATTACATTGAAATCTTTGTTGTATTCGGCGGGCAAAATTACAGAGGGGACTCTTATTGCGACGCATGATTTTTCTTTAAGCCATTTTGTGCCGGCAATAGAAGTTTCTTCGTTTTGTGAAATCTTGAAAAAATCAGCAGGTACCATTTCATCTGGAATTTCCATTTCTGCAAAAAACATGTTTTGGGGAATTATGGATTTGTCGCAGTGAACTAAAGTTTCACACATGCAAAGGGCAAGTGAAGAGGAAGTGTAGATTGCACTGTATCCTTTTTCGTTCCATCGGCCTCCGTAAAGTCTAGAACCCAATCCCGAAAGATCTTCGATGTAAGCTTTTTTAGCGATGCGATAAAGAAGCATTATGAGTAGACTCCATGCTCGATGCGTCCAAGAAGATCCAAAACAAGTTCTGCCCCAAAACGGTCTGATACTGCCTGCAGTGGAGACTGGTCATTAAGAACCTTTAAAGGAGTTTTAAGCCATTTGTGGGCAACTTCTTCCGATTCAAAGACTTCAGTAGCCCGTTGATAAGTACGGATAATAGAAATGATGACTTCCGCACTTTGTTTGGGTAAGAGCTGATCGTCTGTCATTCTTGAAATTGTACGCTGGCTAAGACCTGAAATCTCTGCAAGTTCCTTTTCCGGAACCATAGCAATTTCCCTGGCAACTTTTGCGAACATTATTCTTTGAATCCCTTCCAACAGTTGTTTTGTGCAACTGTTATTGGTATTTATTGATTGCAGCATGTTTACCTCTTGTCTATAAAATAATAGACAGGTGGCTAGTTGTCAAGGAAAAATGGATTGACAGTCGTTTGTGGGCAATCAGCCTTTGTTTCTTATGTTTACTGAATCTCATACCCCATCTTTTTTTCGCCGGTTTCTATGTCGTACCAGGTGAAGGTTTTGCCGTCGAAGGTCATGTAGCTGTGCCAGCTGTTTTCCTTTGGGATGGAAAGGCTTCCGTCGTTGATGTAGGTGAATCCTTCCATTTCCTTTACGCAGGGAACATGGAAGTGGCCGCAGACAAGGATGCTGCCTTTTGCAAACTTCAAGGGATTTTTGTCATTGTAAATGTGGCCGTGGGTTGCGTAGATTGCCCTGCCGCCAAAATCAAGGACCGCATAGTCTGCCATCATCGGGAAATCCAAAACCATCTGGTCAACTTCGCCGTCGCAGTTTCCTCTTACGCATACAAGCTTCTCTGCAATTCCGTTCAGCATTGCAAGGACTTCCTTAGGGTTGTATTCCTTTGGAAGGTCGTTGCGGGGCCCGTGATACAAAAGGTCTCCAAGCAGAAGAACTCTGTCTGCCTTTTCTTCCTGAATCTTTTCAAGGAGTTTCCTGCAATAATAAGCCGAACCGTGAAGGTCTGATGCGATAATCCATTTCATAAAAGATAGTATAGTGAAATGAATTGCTTTTATGCTATACTATGGACATGAAAGAAAATACAAAGAATAAAATTCTGCCTTTGATTTTATCTGCCGTCGTAATTCTTCTTGACCAGGTAACAAAGATTCTTGTCGTAAAGCACATTCCTCGCCTATCGGTTTGGGCAGATGATGCAGTGATCGAAATCCTTGGAAAATACATTCGCCTTATCCATGTAAGGAACAATGCCATTGCATTCAGCATGGGACATACACTTTCACAGAATGCCCGCGGTTTGCTTTTTGCAATCATGCCGCTTTTGATAATCATTGCGGTGTATGTAATCTATTTCCGCAACAATGAATTTACAAAGACTCAGCGCTGGTGCATCTGCGGAATCCTTGGCGGTGGAATCGGAAACCTCATCGACAGGTTCTTTAGGCCAGAAGGCGTTGTTGATTTCATCGACTGCTATTTCTGGGGATTGTTTGGAATGGAACGATGGCCAACCTTCAATGTTGCCGACAGTGCGGTCATCGTGTGCGGTGTAATTTTTGTGATTACATTCCTGGTTCAGATTTATCATGATTCAAAAAAAGCTGCTAAAAAGGAAGGAAAAAATGAATAGAGGTACTTTTGCAATTCTTTACATGCTGATTTCAAGCATCATTAACATCATCTACACACTGATTGTTTGCGCAGTCGTTGTTATCGGTTCATTGTACGCAATGAAATTTCTGTTCCATCCGGATCCAAAATACTTTGGAACAGCAGTGACCGTTTTCTTTGTCATTGGCCTCATCATTTCTTTTGTTACATATTCAAAAATTTCAATGAAGATTGTAAAGAAATACAAGTTTGACGAACGCTTTGGAAGAAGTGCTCCAAGAAACAAGAGCACAGCAAAGGCAGAGCCAAGGAAAACAGTAATGCCTGATTCTGTTAAAGAAGACGAAGAAGACGAAAAATGGAAGGAATAAGACTGATGTGGATTGCTTCGCTTCGCTCGCAATGACGGGGGAGCTTGCAATGACAAAATAAAATAAAGCCGCCAGAATATGGCGGCCATTTTTTTTGTTTACAGGGCGATGCCCTTGAAGTCTTCGATTGTTTTGTAGCCGTGGCTTGTCATGAAGGCTTCGAGTCCTTCAATGATTTCTACCATTGCATTTGGATTTGCAAAGGTTGCGCTTCCGACCTGAATTGCACTTGCTCCAGCCATGATGAATTCAACTGCATCCTGCCATTTTGAAATGCCACCAAGACCGATTACAGGTACCTGCTCGTTTTCAGGAAGCTTCTTTATTGCTCCGCATACATCGTAAACCATTCTAAGGGCAATTGGTTTTACTGCAGGTCCGCACATTCCGGCCTTTATGTTGTCAAAGTAAGGACGACCCTTTTCTATGTCGATTGCAACTGCCTGGATTGTGTTTATGAGGCTTAATGCATCTGCTCCGGCTTTTATACAGGCAAGAGCAACTGCAACAAGGTCCGGTGCGTTTGGTGAAAGCTTTACGATCAAAGGCTTCTTTGTTGCCTTGCGAACGGCTCCAACACATTCTGCTGCACAGGCTGGATCCATACCCCAAGCCATACCGCCTGCCTTTACATTTGGGCAGCTGATGTTAAGTTCGATCATTGGAACATCTGTCTTGTCCAAAAGTTCTGCTCCCTTTACATAGCTTTCAAGGCTGTGGCCTGCAAGGTTTGCCATTGTAACTGTATCAAGGGCAAGCATTTCCTTAAGTTCGTGTTCTATGAAGTGTGGAACGCCAGGGTTTTCAAGTCCGATGGAGTTGATGTCTCCGCCGGTGATTTCGATGATTCTTTCGCCGTTGTTGCCTGGTTTTGGTTCAAGGGTAAGTCCCTTGCTGCTTACACCGCCGAGCCTTTCAACATCAAAGAATCCGCGGTAGTTCTGGCCAAAGCCGAAGGTTCCGCTGGCTGCGATTACAGGGTTCTTGAACATAATGCCCGAGATTGTAACGGAAAGGTCTGCCTTTTCTCCTGCAGCAAGTGGCTGTCTTCTGGTTCCGGTTGGTTTTGGGAATTCAAGGATGTCGCCGTCAAATACAGGCCCATCCTTGCAAACGCGGCGGTTTCCGTCTTTTGTAGAGATTGTGCATCCAAGGCAGGCACCTACACCGCAAAGCATTCTCTTTTCAAGGCTAAGGTAGCATTTGATTCCCGCTTCCTGACATACCGATTGGATATAGGCAAGCATAGGGGTTGGGCCGCAGGCAAATACAGACTTATAACCGTTAGTTTGGATTGTTTCCTTTGTGAAGGCAGCGCTGAGCATTCCGTGGATGCCCTGGGAACCGTCATCTGTTGTGATTACGAGGTTCTGAGCCTTTACGAATTCAAGGCCGTAGGAACCGCTCTTGAAGCTTGCATAGAAGTCATAACTTTCGTTAGGAAGGCTTGATGCATAGTTTGCAACAGGTGCAACACCGATTCCACCGCCGATGATGGCCATACGACCGTTAGTTTCTTTATTAAATTCCCCGAAAGTGTTTCCCAAAGGACCGTTCATGGAAAGTTTGTCTCCTGGAAGAAGCTTTCTCATTTCCTTTGTTCCTTCGCCTTTTTCAAGGATCATGAACTGAACCTTCAGTGTTTTTCCACTGCGTTCCGAATGATATACGCTGATTGGGCGACCGAAAGTAACATTGCTGCGGCTTCCCTTAATCATGTAGAACTGTCCTGGTTCAGGACTTACCTGAGTGTCCCTTTTAAGTTCAGCCTGTACTTCCATAAGGAAAACATTAGGCTGTCCTTCAATATCTTTTACAAAGTTTACTTTTGCATCGCCGTAAAAAAGGATGCCCTTTCCGTCTTTGTCGATCTGTGGTTTGTCGCATGCCATTTTGGTACCTCGTTTTTTATTTCCAGATTTTAAGCTGGTCTACAAGTGACTTAAGTTCATTTTCAAGTATTAGAGAGCCTGTATCACTGTCGGCTGATATAATATAAGATTTTCGAGAAAAAGACAGTTCATTAGTCCTGAAATTTTCAAGGTACCATCCGTCCTGTTCGTTTACTTTTACATAATGGTTTCCATAAGTTTCCGGCACCTCGTTTTTTTCATCCATAAATATCTTGTGGACTTCCTTAGCATTGTAATCGTAGTCCAAGTCAAAAAGACTGACGGATACTACTTTGTCTTTATGACAAATGAAAAATTCGCTTTCCCAGTGTCCTACAATTTTAAGAGCCCATTCAACATAATCTCTTTCTTTTGCATAGGATTCATCCACCTGGCTGAAACTAAACCAGAGGAAGCTGTTATCCCCATCTCCCTTGTTTGGAATGATGCAAAGGCTTTTTCTTATCTGAGGATAGAAAAGAAGGCTTGAATCGGAATAGGAATTTTCCACGAAGGCAATCATTTCGTCTTTTGTAAATCCAGGCATGTACATCTGGACATACATCTTCTTGTCTTCAGTAATTCCCTGAATCATGTGGATGTCATTTATCTCCGTTATGTAGGAATGAAGTTTTCCGTATGGAAGGTCAAAGTCCGTTTTAGCAACAATGAAATTTTCCTGTTCATCGAGTAAGAAATTTTCATAGGAAGAATTTTCGTTGACTGCAATAATAACGGTAACATTCTTATTGAAAAGGTTGTCTACATATTCAACATAGGAAATAGCCGAGGTGTCCGGAATAAAATTTGCCGGAAGATTTTTTTCCGCAAATTCAAAGCCTTCGGTCCTTTCGTTTTCCCTAAGGTTTACAAGGTCAAAAATCTTTACGGCCTTGATCTGGAAATCTTCATTTACGGGAAACTGATTCAGGCAGACTTTGACAGTTTCTGGAATTGAATCAGGAAGTTCATTTATGCCGTTGTCGAATTTAACTTCTCGCTCTGTAATAACATCGTCGAATTCCGAAAGTTCAGCGGCATAGTCGTTGTAGTCGGTGATCTCAAGGTTTGGAAGGTCCATGGCTTCAAGCTTTTCTTCCAGAACTTTAGCTTCCTCAACAGTTTCAAAGGCACCGGCCTGAAGGTCGAATTTTATGGCTTCCTTTTTATCAAGTTTTTTAAGGATATAGGCATCGATGTCTTTTTCCACAAGGCGCTGCCTGTCGTTTTCCGCAGCCTGTTCTTCCTTGTAAGTCTGGATGTGGACTGAAAAAGGTTTTTCCTCAGAGACAGGGATTTCACTGTTTTTTTCAAGGATGACAGGTGTTTCTGTTTTTACAGTTTCTTCTTCAACAGGCTCTATTATGATTTCATCTTTTGTTTCTATGTTTGTTTCTGATTTCTGTGCTTCTTTGGGTCCCGGAGAAGGAGTGTTTTCCGAAACTACCCAGATGCCCTTCAATTTGTGGCGGAGGGAAAATGTATTTGCTTCGAATTCTTCTGCCAGTTTTCTTGCGTCACCTGCATTCTGGAATTCTTCCCTAAGGAGAACGCGATAAATTTTTTTTGCTCCGGAATCAATTTCCTGAATGACGGCCTGGTATCCGGCTTCCTTAAGTTCAGCCTGAAAATTGACTGCATTTTTTCTGTCAATGTAGGAGCCTACGCAAACCTGCCAGCTTTCAGCCTGCACCATGGCAGCCATGAGAAGTGTCGCTATAAAAACAAGAATCTTTTTCATACTATTGATTATAAGTTCCGAATTCAAAAAATCAAACGGTCGTTATTTTATAGTGATATTCGCATGGACCGACGCGACTGCTCGCGATGACGGCAGTAAAATTGAATAAAAACTCAGTATGAAATAATATGAAGCCATGAAAATGAAAAAGGCGATTATTACTTGCGGATCTGTAGCAGTTTTTTTTGCGGCCGCCATTTTGGGTGGGGCAATTTATCTTGTGGATTATGCACTGGCACCGGAGGACGGAACGAGGTGCTATGAAAGTGAAAATTTTTCGATAAGCGAAAAACTGAAGAAAAGGAAAGACGATCCCCAGCATGTTCTTGCGGAACAGGAAAGGGCTGTTGCCTATTTGAAGCTTAAGAAAGAGACCTCCGTAATCACGATGAAAAGCTTTGACGGTCTTGAACTCAAGGCTCTTTTTGCAGGGCAGAAGGAAAACGAAAGCCATGACTATGCCCTTGTAATCCACGGTTACAGGTCTGAACCAAGGGATCTTGCTCCAAATGCGGTTCATTTTTTTGAAAAGGGTTGGAATGTAATTCTTCCGGGCCAGAGGGGTCACGGATGGAGCGAAGGAAACTATGTGGACATGGGAACCTTTGCCTGCCGCGATATGGTTGGATGGTGCAACAGGATAATTGAGATGGATCCTGAGGCAAGGATTTTGCTTTTTGGCATTTCCATGGGGGCCGCCACAGTGATGATGACCAGCGGGGAAGAACTGCCGCCAAATGTAATTGCAGCCATCGAAGACTGCGGTTATTCGTCTGTCTGGGATCAGTTTGAATACAGGCTGAAATACGAATTCCATTTGCCATCGCATCCGATTCTTGATGCGGCATCACTGCTTTGCAAAAGGAAGTACGGATTTTCCTTTTGGGACGGTTCCAGCGTTGATTCCCTTTCCAGGGCGGAAATACCGATGCTTTTCATTCACGGCGATGCGGATGATTATGTTCCTTTCAGCATGCTTGAAAAAAATTACGAGGCAAAGAAGGGCGAGAAGGAAATACTTGTGGTGAAGGCTGCGGAACACGCCATGGCCTGCTTTGTTGATCCGGAACTTTATTACAGCCGTGTGGACGGCTTTGTTGCTAAATGGTTTGAATAAAAAAAAGGGATGTCCCAAAAGTATAGTGCGTAGCGCTCATTGAAATGACTGCTATTCTATTAGTGGTGGTTTCGATAGGCTCAACCACCGTAAATCATACTTATTGGGCATCCCCTTTTCTATTCTCAATGTTGAAACTAATTCCTAAATGAATGAATTGGTGCTGGAATTCTACCGCCGCGGTTGATGAAGTCTGCGCAGCCGAATGGGCTTACCTTCATGCATGGCATACCGCCAAGGAGTCCGCCGAATTCAACCCAGTCGCCTTCCTTCTTTCCAGGAGCAGGGATGATGCGAACGGCCGTTGTCTTGCTGTTCACCATACCGATGGCAAATTCGTCTGCCATGATTCCGGAAATTGTTGTTGCAGGTGTGTCGCCTGGGATAGCGATCATATCGAGGCCTACAGAACAAACTGTAGTCATTGCCTCAAGCTTTTCAAGGCAGATTGAACCAGTCTTAACAGCGTTGATCATTCCTTCGTCTTCTGAAACAGGGATGAATGCGCCTGAAAGTCCGCCGACATTTGTAGAAGCCATTACGCCGCCTTTCTTTACCATGTCTGTAAGCATTGCAAGGGCTGCTGTAGTTCCTGGTCCACCACAACCTTCAATACCCATTTCTTCGATGATGCGGGCAACTGAGTCGCCTACAGCAGGTGTTGGTGCAAGTGAAAGGTCAAGGATACCGAAGTTAACGCCAAGACGACGGGCTGCTTCCGAACCTACCATCTGTCCCATGCGTGTGATCTTGAAGGCCATCTTTTTGATTCCGTCAGCAAGTTCGTTGAGAGGGCGTCCCTTGAATTCGCGTGCTGCGGCAAGGATAACTCCAGGTCCTGAAACGCCGACATTGATTACGCTGTCTGCTTCTCCTGGTCCGTGGAAAGCACCTGCCATGAATGGGTTGTCTTCAGGAGCGTTGCAGAAAATAACCAGCTTTGCACAGCCGTTGCATTCGCAGTCCTTTGTAACTTCAGCAGTCTGCTTGATTACTTCACCCATGATCTTTACTGCGTCCATGTTGATACCGCTCTTTGTAGAACCAACATTCACGCTTGAACATACATAGCTTGTAGAAGCAAGGGCTTCAGGAATTGATTCCATGAGGATCCTGTCGGCAGGAGTGATTCCCTTTGGAACGAGGGCAGAGAATCCGCCAAGGAAGTTTACGCCAAGTTCTTTTGCACACTTATCAAGAGTCTTGCAGTAGTCAACATAAGATTTTGCTCCGCTTGCACCGGCTACAAGGGCGATAGGTGTAACGGAAATGCGCTTGTTGATGATAGGAACACCGTATTCCTTTTCAATGTCCTGACCGACTTTTACAAGGTTTGCGGCCTTGTGCATGATCTTGTCGTAGATCTTGTCGCAGGAACGCTTCATATCGCTGTCTGCACAGTCAAGGAGGGAAATACCCATTGTAACGCAGCGAACGTCAAGCTTGTGGCGCATGAACATATTTACTGTTTCTTCAATTTCAACCGGTGAAAAAAGCATAGTGACTCCAGGAAAAAAAATAGGGACCTTCGCATATTCTGCAAAAGTCCCATAATTTTAGTTTATTGAAGATAAATTTTCAATTAGAGGCAATTTTAAGGCAAACTCAGTTAGATGGTTTCGTCTGCCAGCTGGTTGAAGTCAGGGTTGTTGCGGCACCAGCCTTCTGCATAGGAACCCTTGTGACAGTAAACCTTTGTTCTTGTGTCAAAGGCGCTGTTGTCGATGTAATCAACGGATTCTGGAAGAAGGACGATGGTGTTTTCACCGCAGTTCACGAAAGCTTCGTCACTGATGCTTGTTACGCCTTCAGAAACGCGAACTTTTGTAACATTTGAATCTGTAAAGGCACGGAAAGCGATTCCCTTTACTTCTTCAGGAGTGCGGACTTCCTTTTTTTCGCCGTCATAGAACAATAGCATGTTGTTGTAGGTGTTGATCATCATGCCGTCTTCATACTTGTAGTTCTTGTTGATTGGAAGGTATCTGCGGCTGTTTGGGAAAGCTGTCTTTGAGCAGGAAATGAGGTTATCCGGAAGAACAAGGTTCTTTATGCCTGTACATCTTGCAAAGGCTTTGTCCTTGATTGCAGTAACATTTTCAGGGAGAACGATGGATTCAAGGCTTGCGCAGTCTTCAAAAACACCTTCCTCGATGGTGGAGATTCCGTCCGGAATATTGATGGATTCAAGGCCCGAACAGTTATAGAAGGCAGATTTTGCAATGGCCATAAGGCCTGCAGGAAGTTCGAGACTCTTAAGGTTTACGCAGTCTGCAAAAGCCCGTTCACGGATGACAAGAACGCTTTCTGGAATCTTTACTGATGAAACCAGTCTGTGGTTGTGGAAAGTATCTTCTGTAATTTCAATTGTTCCTTCCGGGATTTCGACATCGTTTAAAAGCAGATCCATTTATTACCTCAATATTTAGTATTTAAAAGAGTATAACATCGAATTTTTGCATTGTCTAATTTGTAGGCAGGGGATTTGCTAAAATATCAGAAAATTCTGTAAAATATAGAAAATCTGAAATTTTGACTTAAAATCAGAATTAAGGACTAATTCAAGACTAATTTTAGGAGATTAGGTTATGAAGAAGATTATTTTGGCAGCTGTTGCATGTGTTGCAATGGGATTTGCATTTGCTGAAGGCAGTGCTTGGGATGTAAACGGATATTTCCGCAGCGGTATTGAGGGAAATACTGAAGGAAAGAATGTAAAGACAAAGACATTTAAGGACGGAAAGTACTACGGAAACGGAACTTCTCGTGCAAGATTGAACATTAACTTTACACAGGAAGAATACGGATTCAAGTTCCGCTATCAGAATGAAAAATTCGGATGGGAAAATCAGTCGGCAACTGACAAGAACAACTGGTTCAACAGCAGCAATATTTCATACATGTTCGGCTATGCAAAGTTCTGTGACGGAAAGATCGTTGCAGAAGCAGGTAAGCTTATGGATTTCTACACACAGTCAGAAGCAAGATTTGAGTATCAGGCAATAGGAGATTACGGTGTTCGCGCAGTTGTAGTTCCTGTAGACGGACTTTTCCTTTCTGCAGCAGCAACAACTTACAGGGCAGAAACTTATGCTGCTGATGATGATGAAGTTGTTGATAGAAAGGCTACAGTTGGAAACATTAAGTTCAACGAAAAGCTCCTTACTTTGAGCGCAAAGTACAAGCACGAAAAGTTTACAGTTGCCGGCGGTTACAATCTTGCAGGTGAAGCATACGGATTCTTTGCCCTCAAGGCAGTTCCAAACCTTAAGTTCAATGTTGAAGCAAGGTACTGGGATAAGGACATTTCAGGCAAGCTTGATGGCGATGATAAAGCAACAAGCTACACAGAAGCATGGGAACTTGTTAACTACAACTTCAAGGGTATGGGACTTCCACTCGAAGCAGGCGTTTACTTCCACCAGACTCTCGTAAAGGATGACAATGTAATTGAATTCTACCCACACCTTTCTTATGCAATCAACGATGTAGTTTCTCCAGAATTCGAAGTTGGAATCATCCAGTATTCAAACGGTGACAAACACAAGGACAAGGATGGCGAAAAACAGACAATGTCATTCAATGTAACTCCATCCGTTAAGTTCACAGCCGGAAAGAGAGCAACAGTCAAGGTTTACTACAACTACGACAAGAACGACAAGAGTTCATTCGGTACAACTCTCAGAGTTAACTACTAATTGGCTAAACCCAATAACAGTTTATAAAACAGTTTCTTAGGATTCTTATTTTTTAGCATGCTCCTGGTGAGGTGAAAGTCTTGCCGAGAGCATGTTTTTTTTTATAATGGTAGATATGAAAGAAACCATCCATCATGTTAAAGCAAGCACCCAGTACAAGAGGGAGCACAAGGCCGATTACGGAAAGGAACGCATTGAAATCCTTTATGAAGACAAGGATATTGTGGTAATCAACAAGCCTACAGGTCTTTTATCCGTTCCATATCCTGGAAGCAAATCCCGCACCGCCATAGATATTCTTGAAAAGATCATGAGGAAGAAGGGAACCTATACTGCAACCCACAGGCCTTTTGTAGTTCACCGCCTGGACAGGGATACAAGCGGCGTGATGATGTTTGCCCTCAACGAATACATTCAGAAAAAAATCATGGGCTCCTGGCAGAAGATGGTTACGGGCCGCATCTATCACGCTGTTGCGGAAAACCCGGGCAGCCGTCATCCTACCTTGCCTGACAGCGGATTAATCGACGATCCCCTTGCGCAGAATGCCCATCATGTAGGCTATGTAAAGAACAGGGAAGACGACGATGCAAAAACTGTGGAAGCAAGAACGAATTTCAAGATTCTTGTTCGCGGTCCAACCCACAGCCTTTTTGAACTTGAACTTGATACGGGCAAGAAAAACCAGATTCGCGCCCACCTTGCAAACCGCCACTATCCTTTGGCTGGCGATGAAAATTACCGTGCAAAGACAGATCCTTTCCACCGGCTATGCCTTCATGCAAGGACTCTGGAATTCGTTCATCCTGTTACGGGGCAGAAGATGAAGTTTGAGCAGCCGGAACCTGCAGAATGGCTTTCCTATGTTGAAGCCGGAGACAAGCATCCGGCTTTGCCTGTCTGGTTCAAGGAAGTGCGGAACTCAAGGAACTTCAGGAAGGAAGTAAAGCTTCCGGAACAGAAGTCCATAGACCAGAGCCGCGGTGCAAGAAAGGCCGCCCGCAAGATGGACTTCATCAGCCGCGGAAAAATGGGCGGGAAATTCGGCCGGTAGTTGTGGATTGCCACGCCCGTTCCGGGCTCTCAATGATGAAGGTAACGTCATCGCGAGGAGCAAGGCGACGCGGCGATCCATGTATGCCTTTGCTTTACCGGCGTATGGATTGCTTCGGCATTCTGCCTCGCAATGACATGCTGCGCCGATTGAGCCCAGTCGAAATCAAGCAATATCTACTAATTATGTGGTAGTTTCGACTGGCTCAACCACCACAAACAATAGAATAAATAAAACTATAGACTTTTAGGGAGTAAATCATCATTATTTTATTATGCGCATAAAACTTGAAAACCTTAAAAAGACTTACGCAGGAGCGGGTGGTTCCGTTACGGCAGTAAATGACATTTCCCTTGATATTCCTGAAAACCAGATTTTTGGAATCATCGGAAAAAGCGGTGCGGGAAAGTCATCCCTCGTTCGCCTCATCAGCCTTCTTGAAACTCCAGACGAAGGTGCCGTTTACTACAACGAAGACCGTGTTGATAACCTTTCAAAGAAAGAACTGATCATGCGCCGCCGCAGGATCGGAATGATTTTCCAGAACTTCAATCTTTTTACTTCCCGTACTGCAGCAAGGAACATTGCATATCCAATGGAAATCTGCGGTTTTTCAAAGGAAGAAATCAATAGCCGCGTGCAGGAAATGCTTGCCCTTGTTGGACTTGAAGACCGTGGGGACGCACCTGTAAGCACATTGAGCGGCGGACAGAAGCAGCGCATTGCTATTGCCCGTGCTCTTTCAACAAGCCCTGACATTCTTTTCTGCGATGAAGCAACAAGTGCCCTTGACCCCCAGACAACAAGATCAATCCTTAACCTTATCCGTGAGATTCAGAAAAAGATGAACCTTACGGTCGTAATGATCACTCACCAGATGGAAGTTGTCCGCGACGCCTGCGATCAGGTTGCTGTCGTAGAATCCGGAAAGATTGTGGAGCAGGGAAAGGTAAGCGACATTTTTGCAAATCCTAAGACTTCCACTACAAAGGATTTCCTTAAGAACCTTACCCATGCCGGCGAAGATGAAAAATCAAATATCGTCGAGTGGACTGATAAAAAAGGAAAGTATGTCCTTCATTTTGTAGGCAACACAACTGGAGAACCTCTTCTCAGTCAGACGGCAAAAAAATTTGATGTTGACTTCAACATTCTTGCCGCCGGAATTGAAAGGCTTACCGATGAACAGGTTGGGGCAATGCGCCTTGACATTTCCGGTGATGAATCCGAGATCAAGAAAGCCATTGAATATCTTGAATCAAACGGCGTCCGCGTAAACATTGAAGAATAGGAGGGATGATTTATGGAAAATGAAATTATAGAAAATGCAGCAGAAGCAACAACAACTCTCCTTGAATTCGAAGACATGGAAGAATCGATTTTTGAAAGGGCTATAGACTGGATTACAGATGCCTGCAATGCAATTCACCCTGACATTGTTCCAATGAGCATTGCAACTTTCCAGACTATGGAAATGGTAATCCTTTCAACTTTGATAGCCTTGCTGATTGGCTTCCCATTGGGAATCCTTTTGAACAAGACAAACAAGTACGGAATTACACCGAAACCGGTATTCAACAGCATTCTTAGCCGCATAATCGATGTGCTGCGCTCGTTCCCTTTTGTAATCCTCATGATTTTCCTGTTGCCTTTTACAAGGTTCATTCTTGGAACTGCAATCGGTACGGCAGCAACAATCATTCCGCTTTCAATTGCGGCAGCTCCTTTCGTTGCAAGAATTACGGAGACTGCCCTTAATGAAGTTGACCCTGGAATGGTTCAGGCGGCAAGGGCAATGGGAAGCACGAATTTCCAGATCATCTACAAGGTTCTTGTGCCGGAAGCTCTTCCTTCCGTTGTTTCGGGAATTACATTAACATTGATCAACCTTATCGGTTATTCTGCAATGGCGGGAACTCTTGGTGGCGGTGGTCTTGGTGATGTTGCAATCCGTTACGGTTATCAGCGTTTCGAAACTACAATCATGATTGAGTCGGTAGTCATCATCATTGTTATTGTTGCATTGATTCAGTTCATAGGAACAAGAATCGCCAACAGGATGCTGGCAAACAGATAATAGGTTGTGTTGTTAAACTTAAACTCGTATAGAAATATAAAAAATCTGCTTCCAACAGGAACTGCGCCAAGCTTGCTCCAGTGAAATCTTTGATTTCAAGTTGCAATTTGGCTCGAACCCTGTTTACGCAGATTTTTTTGTTTTTAAAGATATTTAACTTAGCAATAGTCATCTAATTGCCAGCAACTGGAAGTTAGAGGCTTACGCAGTTTCTTCCGTTGTTCTTGGCGTTGTAAAGGGCCTTGTCCAAACGCATGAAGGCATCCTTAATCGAATCTTCCTTGTTGACTGGTGAAACGCCAATGCTGCAGGTGATTGGAACAACCGTTTCAGACGGCTGGTTTGCCACGAATGTCCTTACTTCTTCTGCAAGGGCCTGAAGCCTTTCAACATCAAATCCATAGCATACGCAGACAAATTCTTCTCCGCCCCATCTTCCCATCTTTATGTTGTGCCTTTCAAGTTTTGAGGAAATGCTTTTTACAAAGGCCTTTAAAACTTCATCTCCTACAGCGTGTCCGTATGTATCATTGATTCTCTTGAAGAAATCAATGTCAAACATCATGAGGGATACAGGAGAGTCGTCTTTCTTTAGGGATTCAATGGCGCTGCTCAATTCAGTTTCAATGCGGCCATGGTTGAAAATGCCGGTAAGGGCATCGTTGGATGCAAGTTTTTCGAACTTCTTCAATTCGTTGAACAGCTTCAGGGAATCTTCATGGATGTTCTGAACCATGAATACGAAGCGGAAATCCTGTTCGCCAACCGTATCGGTGCGTCCGAAAATAAGTTTCACCCAGATGTAGATTCCTTCAAGGTTCTTCATCTGACAGTCGATGGATATGGTTTTTGAAGGCTTCAGGTGTTCCTTCAGGTATTCCGGATCAGTAACGGTAAGGAACATTTCCTGGTCTTCCGGCCAGATGGCATTGACGATCATCATGCGCCATTCAGAATATTTGACATCGTAGTGAAGGTCGTCGTCAGAAAGTTCCTTGACATTCATGCTGGAAACGGAGTCCCTGTTCAGATCGACAAGCATTGAAAAAAGATATGTTTCCTGAATTGTCTTTACCTTGCTTTCCTTTTTATTGTTCTGTTCAACTTCGGATTGGCCAAGGTCAAAAAGAAGGATGATGTAGTCGCCGTCATAGGTTTTTATAGGGTAAACCAGCATCTGAATGATATGCTTTATTCCACCTATTTCCACACGGATTTTTCTGGAAAATTTTCTTTTGAATTCCCCCATCTTAGGAAGGAAAACCTGATAAGTGTCGGCAATCCTCATTTCACTGTCGTTCATGTGGAACAGAAGTTTTTCAATGAGGCCCTTGTAAGAGCCTTTCTGTTCAATGAATTTTGCGAAGCTTTCCGTTCTCTTTACAGCGTAATAGGAATCTTCTGTAGAATCCACCACCAGAAGAACATCGATATTCTCGTAAAGAACCTGATTTATTTCATCAATTGAATAGTTATTCATGATTACTCCCCGAAAGGATTATAACACAAGTTTTTGAATATGTTAGCAAGGATGAGAAAAACATTGAGAAATTTGCGCAATATTGCTATAACTAAATCCTATAGCAAAGCATATCAATATAATATTTTACAAAATTGTGCGAATTCACTATGATTCAATCATCTTTTGTAACAGAGAGGAAAAAACAATGAAGAAAATTATTACTTTGGCAGCAGCCCTTATTGCTGCAACATCACTTTTTGCACAGACAAAACTCAAGGTAGGAGCAACTCCAGAGCCACACGCAGCTTTCCTTAACCTCATCAAGGAAGACCTGAAAGCTGAAGGAATCGACCTCGTAGTTGTAGACTTTACAGACTATGTAATTCCAAATGAAGCTCTTGAATCTGGAGAAATCGACGCTAACTTCTTCCAGCACCTTCCATACCTTGAATCATTCAACAAGGAAAAGGGATTCCACCTTACAAATGCAGGCGGCATCCATGTTGAACCAATCGCCCTTTACTCAAAGAAGGTAAAGGCACTTACAGCACTCAGCAAGAAGGCAACAGTTGCAATTCCTAACGACCCAACAAACGAAGGCCGTGCACTTCTTCTTCTCCAGGCAGCAGGTCTCATCGAATTGGACAAGGCAGCAGGAATCACAGCAACAGTTCGCGACATCAAGAAGAACCCAAGAAAGCTTAAGTTCAAGGAAATTGAAGCAGCTTCTCTTCCACGCGTTCTTGCTGATGTTGATGCAGCAGTCATCAACGGAAACTATGCAATCCCTGCAGGTCTTTCTGCAACAAAGGACGGACTTTTTGTTGAAGGTAAGGAATCTCCTTATGTAAACATCGTTGCAGTTAAGGAAGGACGCCAGAACGACGAAGCAATCAAGGCTCTCGTTAAGGTTCTCCAGAGCCAGAAGATCAAGGACTATGTTACAGAAAAGTATCCTAACGGCGAAGTTGTAACAGTATTCTAATTCTGATCTGACATATCATTACTGACAAAAGACCGGTGCTTGATTGTACCGGTCTTTTTTTGTGCATGTGGATTGCTTCGCCGCTTCCGGCTCGCAATGACGGGGTGAACAAATGCTTTTGGATATGTCCTTTCAAAGTGTTCAAGAATATGGGTCAAAGGCCCATATTCTTGGGGCGAAAGTGTATTGATAGTATGGTTGTTTCCTGGCAAATGCTTTCGCCCTTTCGCCCGTTCATTGAAAAAAATTGCCCAAGGTGATATTATTTAATTCCGTATGAAAAACGGATTTGACAACGACAAGTACCTTAAGATTCAGTCAGAACACATTAAGGAAAGAATTTCTAAATTTGGCGACAAGCTTTACCTTGAATTCGGCGGAAAGCTTTTTGACGACTTCCATGCATCCCGCGTTCTTCCGGGATTCCAGCCTGACAGCAAGCTCAAGATGCTCATGCAGCTTTCTGATGTTGCTGAAATCGTAATCGTAATCAGTGCAGTTGATATTGAAAAGAACAAGGTTCGCGGTGACCTTGGAATCACTTATGACATGGATGTACTCCGTCTAAGACAGGAATTCCAGAATCGCGGTCTTATGGTTGGCAGCGTCTGCATCACACACTATTCAGGACAGACTGCGGCAGACATTTTCCGTGCAAAGCTTGAAAAGATGAACATCAAGACTTATGTTCACTATGTGATTCCTGGATATCCTTCAAATGTAAGCCTCATCTGCAGCGATGAAGGTTACGGCAAGAACGAATATATTGAAACTTCTCGTCCATTGGTTGTTGTTACTGCACCGGGACCTGGATCAGGAAAGATGGCAACCTGTCTGAGCCAGCTTTACCAGGAAAACAAGCGCGGTGTAAAGGCAGGATATGCAAAGTTCGAGACATTCCCAATCTGGAACATTCCTTTGAAGCATCCTGTAAACATTGCATACGAAGCTGCAACTGCAGACTTAAATGATGTGAACATGATTGACCCGTGGCACCTTGAAGCTTACGGAGTTACAACCGTAAACTACAACCGCGACATTGAAATCTATCCGGTTCTTGATGCAATCTTCAAGGGAATCTATGGAAGCAACCCATACAAGTCTCCAACAGACATGGGCGTAAACATGGCAGGAAACTGTATCTTTGATGACGAAGCATGCCGCTATGCAAGCAATCAGGAAATCATCAGAAGATACTACACAGCCCTCAATAACCTTGCAGAAGGAAAAGGCTCTGAAAATGAAGTTCAGAAAATCGAACTCCTCATGCAGCAGTCTGGAATCACTACAAAGGACAGGGCTGTTACTGCAGCAGCAATTGAGAGGGGACAGAAGTCTGGTGTTCCTGCAGCGGCTATGGAACTTGCAGACGGTACAATAATTACATCTGAAACTTCAAGTCTCCTGGGAACAAGCGCAGCCCTCATCCTCAATGCAACAAAGCATCTTGCAGGAATTGACCACGGCGTAAAGCTTATTCCGGCAGAAATGATCGAACCTATCCAGAACATGAAGGTTGAATACCTCCGCGGAAAGAATCCAAGACTTCATACTGACGAAGTTCTTGTTGCCCTTGCAATGCTTTCTAAGAGCGATGAAAACTGCAAGAAGGCAATTGAAGTTCTTCCTATGTTCAAGGGATGCCAGGTTCATACAACAGTAATGCTCAGCGAAGTTGACAGAAAGATTTTCAAGAAGCTTGGCGTTGATGTTACCTGCGAACCAGTCCTCAAGAAGAGCACAATATAATTGAACTTCATCAGTTTTTTTAAAAACAGGCATAAGGTTGTTGCGGTTGTCTTAATGGCATTCTGCACAACCTTTGTTTTTTGTTACGGCTTTAACACAAGAGGTGAAAGAATGGCATTCAAGGACTCCTTTTATGCAATGGACATTCCCGACGACATATTCAAGTCCATGCAGGGAAAATCCTACAAGGCTGATTGCACTGTAGAAAGGGAAGACCTCCGTTACCTTCACATTCTTCACATGGGTTTTGACGGCAAGGTTCACGAAGGGGAGATGATCTGCAACAAGGTGATAGCAGAGGATCTTCTGGAAATTTTCCGCGTCCTTTACAGCAACAAATATCCGATTGAAAAGATTCGCTTGATTGATGAATACGATGCCGACGATGAGACTTCCATGCGCGACAACAATTCTTCAAGCTTTAACTTCAGGTTCATTTCCTTCACCACAAAAGTTTCCAAGCATGGACTCGGTGTGGCCGTGGACATCAATCCGCTTTACAATCCCTACATCAAGGAAGTGAAGGGCAGGATGAATGTCGAGCCTGCAACAGCAACGGAATATGTGGACAGGGAAAAAGATTTTCCACACAAGCTTTCAAAAGAAGATTTGTGCGTCAGGCTTTTTGAAGAATATGGATTTGAGTGGGGAGGCGACTGGACTTCCTGCAAGGACTACCAGCATTTTGAACTCCCGGATGAAAAAATGAAGGAGCTTGGACTCCGCTAAAGAATTCCCCTGCAGAAAAAATGCAGGGGATTTTTTTATTCAGTGCCGTTAAGAAGATATCTTATGCGGAGATTATTTGCTGTCCTAATTCCGAAATGGCAGTCTTTGGTGGGGAAAAGATTCAATATCCTCTGCGTGTCATTAAGGTCAAGGCCTTCAGGCGATTCGATAAGAACGCATTTAAATGATTTGTCATAATCCATTGCAGAAGAATTTTCCAGAATTGAATTTGTTTCAACGCAGATGATGGATTTGTCGTTGTACAGTGGAAATGAATCAGATTCATCAATCATGACTGAAAGATCGTTATCATCGTTTGAATATTCGCTGATG
>JAUNCR010000046.1 GCA_030526505.1 Spirochaetales bacterium | reverse complement strand
CTTCCTTCAATGTGATGAGACCTGCAGATTCAAGAACTTTGATTGCGCGTCCGCCATTTGTAACATCGTTTGGAATTGCAACAACGTCCCCGTCCTTAAGTTCGTCAATTGATTTGATCTTGTTTGAATAAACGTTAAGCGGTGTAAGGAATGTATTTCCAACAAGGCTGATGTCATATCCCTTGTTCTTGATTTCAGTTGCAAAGAAAATGCGGTGCTGGAATCCGTTCAAATCGATTTCGCCATTGGCAAGTGCATTGATTGGTGTTACATAATCTGTGAACTGAACGATCTTAAGGTTGATTCCCTGTTCCTTTAGAGCCTTCTGTGCAGGTTCCCACAAGTCTTCATAGACTGATCCAGTTACGCCAAGTTTAACTACGACTTCAGAAGATTTTCCCGAAGACTTATTGCAAGATACAAAACCGAAAACTGCAGCTGCAGCAAGAATTGATGTGATTATTTTTTTCATGATGGTAATTTCCTTTTATGTGTATTTTGAAGGGGGAAGTCTCCCCCTCGCTTCAGCCAGCTACGCTGTCTTCCGCTACCCTCTCTGCGGTGTTTACCGGACCTGCCAAACTGCAGACCCAAATTCAAAACATCTGGTGACATTGCATTAGAAGAATACACAGAGGCGCATGACTCCATTTCGGAAATTTTCACGCACTAATTTTTCAAAATAGAACTTCATTTCATACACCTCCTTCAGGTATTACCTAGCAAACTAATAGGAATTAAAGCTAGGTCAGTTATACTTTCTAACTCCTATTTAGTCAATAGGTTTATAAATTATTTCTGCGATTTTTTTATGAACCGGCCGATGTCCCTGATTACTGAAATCCTGCGGCCAAGCAATCCGTGTTCCGTTGGATATTCCACAAGCTTCTGAACTGCATTTGTTTCATGGGCTTTCAACCTGTTCCACAAGGGACCTATCATCCTGTCATTGATGGAAACCGAATCATACTTAGCGGCAAAAATCAGAATGTTTTTATCCTTTACGCCGTCAAAGGCATTTTCAAAACGCAGCTCATTCTGATTGGAAAGTATGTCTTCATAGATGGCGTCAGTTCCGTCTGAATTCAAAATCTTTCCTTCATTCAGCAAAGCTTCAAGATAGGCTTCCTTTCCTTCCGGCAAAAGACAGGTCGGATCATATGGAGCAAGCATGATTATTCCACGGAGCCAGGACAGTTTCTTTCCGGCGTTCAGGGCAGAGTTACCGCCCATGCTGTGTCCCAGAAGGAAAATGCTATCCGGGTCAACGTTGTAGTTTTCCGTGAACTCCTTTGAATGGGCATATTCCGCAAGATTACATGCATCTTCCACACAATGGGTAACAAGATATTTTCCCTGGCTTCCCCAGGCACCGCGGTGATGTGGAACAAGAACGACACAACCTGCACGGCAAAGGGCATGGGAAATGTCATCGTTGCGTGCAGATCCAGGATAACCGTGAAGCATGATTACACATGGATGAGGCTTGGGAAAATCCTGAGACGGCCACATGATCTCTCCGTAAATGTGGCTGCCGTTGCTTACAAAATCAAGGCTCGTATAATCAGGAAGAATGCCTTTTTTCAAGCTGTGCGGATCTTTGAAAAGATATCTTAATTTCAACGAAGACATGCTTCCTCCTTTTTTATCTACAGGCTCAATGCTTTTTTGTAGTTTGCAGTCATTGTCTCACAGCTGGCAGCAAACTTCTTAAGTTCTTCTTCCGTCAAATCAAGTTCGATTACTTCTGCGATTCCCTTGTTGTTAAGACGGCATGGAACGGAAGCATAGACATCTTTCTGTCCATACTGGCCGTTAAGCAAAGTTGAAACCGGAAGAATGCGGTCTTCATCGCCATAGACAGCCTGAACCACCTGGGCAATGCTTGCGCCGATTCCGAATTCTGTGCTTCCCTTTCCGCCAAGGATTATCCAGCCTGCCCCTTTTCCTTTGGCTGCAATTCCTTCAAGATCAAGATTTCCAAACCTTTCACTCTGATCCTTCATCAGTTTGAGGAGTGATTTTCCCGCAACAGATACGGTGCTCCACGGAACCATCTGGCTTTCTCCGTGCTCTCCAAGGGCATAGGCAACGATTGATTTCTGGTCATATCCGGTTGCTTCGCTGATTGCACGGCGGAGTCTTGCGCTGTCCAATGTTGTTGAAGTTGAAAAAATCCGCTGAGGATCCCACCCAAGTTTTTCCTGCAGGTAGTGGGTAACAACATCGGCAGGATTTGAAATGTTTACGATGATGCCGTTGAATCCGCTTGCCTTTATCTGCGGAATAATATCCTTTAGGATTGCCACAGTGGCACCAAGTGTCTGCTGCCTGTCGGTCTGACCTGCAGCCATATCAGGAAGGGGGCCTGCGGCAATGACGAGGATGTCCGCATCTTTTATGTCGTTGTAGTTTCCGGCATATACATTGACATGCTTTGTAAGGTAGGTTGACGAATCATAGAGGTCAAGGGCTTGTGCTTCAGCCTTCTTCTGATCCACATCAATATAAACAATTTCTTCTACAAGACCCTGGCTTATCAAAGCATATCCTGCATGACTTCCAACGTGACCTGCACCGATTATTCCGATTTTTCTTCTATTCAAACTCATTTTTTTGCTCCTTTTACAATTTTATTTCCGCCCCACTGAATGAGGTTCACACAAATTACAAGCACTACAATTGTCACCCATGTAACATCAAGCTGGTTTCTGTCGTGACCGTACATGATGGCATAGTTTCCAAGACCACCCGCACCGACAGCACCTGCCATGGCAGTAAGACCAATAAGGCTCACGGTTGTAATCATGGTGCCCCTGACGATTGGACCTACACTTTCCTTAAGATACACCCTGAAGATGATGTCCACCGGAGAAAGGCCCATGCTCAATGCGGCTTCCACAAGTCCACCGTCCACTTGAGCAAGGGCAGCTTCTATCTGGCGGCTAAAGAAAGGCACCGTTCCAAAAACCAGAGGAACAATGGCTCCCTTGACCCCGATGGCAGTTCCCATTATCAAGCGGCTCAATGGCATTACACCTGTAAGCAGAATGATGAATGGCACGGAACGGAACAGGTTTATCGCCTTGTCCAAAAACTGAAAGACAACTTTGTTTTCAAGAACTCCGTCTTTTTTTGTAACCGTAAGGATGATTCCAAAAACAATTCCGATGGCAAAACTTATGACACCGGACCACAAGGTCATTACAAAAGTTTCAAGAAGGCCGTTAAAAAACCTTTCCGGATGAGATGCTACATTAGGTATGATTTTCTGTATGATTTCCAACATTTAGTTTGCCTCCTTTAAAACTTCAACTCCAACGTTTTCTCCCCTGATGTGTTCCAGGGCACGGTCAATTGCTTCCGGCTGGCCGCTTATGATTGCAACGGTTCCGCCTATAGGAGCATCCTGAACGATCTCAATTTCCGCAAAGATGATGTTCATGGTAATGTCATAAATTCTTGAAGTTGCGGAAATCAAAGGCTCACTGACATTTTTCTGAATGTAGGTAAAGCGCACCAGCCTTTCACCTTTTTCAAGATGAACCACAGGACTGTCTTCCTTTATCAGGTCTTCGATTTTTGTAAGGCTTGAAGTTGACCTGATGAACCGTCTTGTAACTTCATTCTGAGGATTTGCAAAGATGCTGAAAACTTCCCCCTGCTCAACAATTTTGCCATGCTCCATTACAGCAACATGATCACAGATTGATTTTATGACTTCCATCTGATGGGTAATTATGACGATGGTAAGTCCAAGCTGCTTGTTGAGTTTTTTCAAGAGAGAAAGAATTGCCTTTGTGGTCGTAGGATCAAGAGCGGATGTTGCTTCGTCACACAAAAGGATGTCCGGATCATTTGCAAGGGCACGGGCAATGGCAACACGCTGCTTCTGACCGCCGCTGAGCTGGGATGGATAATTTTTTTCCTTGTCGCCAATTTCAACAAGATCAAGAAGTTCGTGAACTTTTTCTGAAATCTCTGTTTTTGAAAGTCCTGAACCTTTCAATGGGAAAGCAACATTGTCAAAGACTGTACGGCTTGGCATAAGGTTAAAGTGCTGGAAAATCATTCCAATCTTCTTGCGCTCTTCCCTAAGTTCCTTTGCAGAAAGGGCAAGGAAGTCTTTTCCCTTTACAGCAACAGTTCCAGCTGTAGGGCGACCCAGCAGATTTATGGTTCTAACCAGTGTAGATTTTCCAGCGCCAGAAAAACCGATGATTCCGTAGATTTCCCCTTTCCTGATGGAGACGGTTGCATCCTCCACGGCGTTAAAGGTTTTTCCGTTTTGCTGGAACGTTTTGTAGATGTTCTTTAATTCAATTATGTTTTCCATACGCTTACCCAATTTAATTCCTACTAAGTTAGTAGGTTTAGACAATTGGATAATACGCTTATTCACCTATATAGTCAATAGGTATTCTTAGTTATTTTGCACGAAGGATTCCCAAGCATTGAGGACCTTTACATGGCCACCCGTAACCTCGAATTCCGACGCCGTAATGTAGCTTGCCCCTGGACTTGAAAGGAAGACGACAGGCTTTGCAATTTCTTCAGGCTGTGCAAGGCGACCAAGAATATTGTTTCTAAGAAGTTCATTGAGCTGTTCCTGTGAAAATCCGCCCATGAGCAGAGGAGTTTCCGTATACCCCGGAAGAACCGCATTGACACGGATGTTGTATGGAGCGTACTCACTTGCAACAGTCCTTGTATATCCGTTGACCGCAGCCTTCATCGAGGCATATATGTTTGAACGGATTGCAGTTGCCGCATGGGATGCAAGGGAAGAAATGTTGACTATGGCTCCACCATTTTCCTTCATGTATGGGAAAACGGCCTGACAGCCATAGACGCATGACTTGTAGCAGGTGGAAATTATATGATCGAGTTCATCTTCGGTATAGAACTTTCCACTGCGTTTTTTGTTTGTTCCGATGTTGTTTACCCAGGCATCTATTGAACCTGTAATGGATGCCGCCTTTTCCGCAAGAATGTTCATGTTCTCCTGAGAATTTCCATCAAGGGCATATCCAACAACCTTGCCAAACTCTGAAAGTTCTTCAACGGCTTTTTTTACACCTTCTTCATTTCTTGCAGAGATTACGACCGTAGCACCTTCCTTAAGAAATTCTTTTGCAACGGCATAACCAATTCCCTTGCTTGCGCCTGTAACGACTGCAACTTTACCTTTGAATCCCAAATCCATAGAAACCTCCCGCCAGCAAATCAGATTACATAATCATCAACAGGAAGCACACGCTTAAGGAACTGCTTTGTGCGGTCTTCCTTTGGATGAGAGAAGAAATCCCTTGGATTGCCTTCCTCTACGATTACGCCCTTGTCCATGAAGATGACGTGGTTTGCAACATCCTGGGCAAAACTCATTTCATGGGTAACGACAATCATTGTTGTTCCTTCTTTTGCAAGCTTTCTCATAACCGAAAGAACTTCGTTGATGAGTTCCGGATCCAATGCGCTTGTAGGTTCGTCAAAAAGGATTACGTCAGGATTTACTGCAATGGCACGGGCAATTCCAACGCGCTGCTGCTGTCCGCCGGAAAGGCTTGCAGGATAGTAGTCGTACCTGTGGCTTAATCCAACCTTATCAAGAGCCTTCTTTGCAATTTCTTCTGCTTCCTTGACCGGAACTTTTCTTGCAATTACAAGACCTTCCATTACATTTTCCAGAGCCGTCTTGTTGTTGAACAGATTGTAGTTCTGAAAAACAAAGGCGGTCTTTTTTCTTATGTCGTTGATGGTTTTCTTCGATGCAGAATTCAATGAAGTCTTGATCTCATCAAATTCAAGTTCGCCGGAATCAGCAGTCTCAAGAAAATTTATGCAGCGGAGCATTGTCGTCTTTCCGCTTCCTGATGGTCCAAGAACCGCAACAACATCCCCTTTATTTACAGTAATATCAACGCCCTTAAGCACTTCCGTCTTTCCAAATGATTTTTTTATTCCTGTTATCTTAAGCATTTTTCTTTCTCCCGTTAAACAGCTTCAGCTTTTGAAACCCTTGTTTTCTTTGTTCCCTTGAACTCAAATTTTTTCTCAGTGAACTTGAACAGAACCTGAACCACAGAGCAGACAATGAGATAAACCACAAAGATATCAAGATATGCCTCGATGTAGTTGTATCCGTATGCCGCCTCGATTTTTGCGACTGCCGTAATGTCCTTGACCGTCATCATGAAAGCAAGTGAAGTATTCTTTATGAGTCCCACAGTCAGGTTGCAGATGTTTGGCAGGGCGGAATTAAATGCCTGTGGAAACAGAATTCTTCTGAAGGCCTGAAACTTTGTAAGACCGATGCTCAATGCCGCTTCCATCTGTCCCTTGTGAACAGTCTGAAGTGCCGAGCGAAAAACCTCCGACAAAGTTGCCGTAGAATTCAAAGCAAACACGATGAAGGCATAGATGATGGGATTAAGCTCAAAAACATTGAAGCTGCTGCCCGTCTTCTGGATCACCACATTCAGCAGGCTTGGAATCAAACTGTAGATCACAAGAATCTGAAGGACCACAGGAGTTCCCCTTATGAAGGAAACATAGACTGCACCAAGCTGTGAAAGCACCTTTATTTTTTTTATTCTCACCAGAGCGATTATCAAAGCCGGAACCACCGCAAGAAGAAGTGAAACGACAGTGATTTCCAGAGTAACCGGTATTGCCCTTATGGACAGCCAGAATGTTTTTATCAAGAAATGAAAGTCTATCATTTTACTTCCCTCCCAACTGAAAATTTCTTCTCAAGGAATTTGAAAAGATTTTCAAGAATTATCGTAGTGATCCAATAGATCAGCGCAAGGGCAACATATGTTTCAATGGCATAGGCTCCCATGTTTCTTGAAATCAAAAGGTTTCCGGCGCCCATGACATCTATAAGTCCGATTGTATATGCAAGTGACCCTTCCTTAAGAAGCGACACAAGGCTGTTTCCAAGATTAGGCAGGGCTACTACAAAGGCCTGTGGAAAAACGATTCTCCTGATTGCCTGGAATTCAGTCAGCCCTACGCTTACTGCCGCTTCATACTGTCCCTTTCCAACTGCAAGATAGGCGGAACGAATCACTTCACTTAAGGATGCGGCATACAGAAGTGATAGTGCAACGATTACAAAGAATGCCTTTGGCCAGAAATTCAGGTCAATTCCAAAAGCAAGGAAGAGTCTTGGAAGACCGTAGAACACGATAAAAAGCAGTACGATTGAAGGCGTACAGCGCAAGGCACCCACATAGCCAGAGGCAATCTTTACGGCAACCTTGTTTTTGCTGAGCCTTCCCTTAACGATGAGAATGGAAAGAAGCAATGCAATCACAATGGTTCCGAGTACAATGCCGAAGGTCATTCCCAAAAACGGTAGGAGTTTTTTGAATGCCGTTAGAATATAAGATGGATAAAAAATTCTGCTTTCCATTTCATCAAATCCCTTTTTCTATTCAGTTAAAAAACAGACCCGCTGAATCCAGCAGGCCTGAAACCGTTTTTAGTCAGTTATGAAAGTGAACACATCCTCACCGAAGTACTTGTTTGAAAGTTCGCTGAGCTTTCCGTTTTCCTTAAGAATCTTGATTGCTCCGTCATAGGCATCAGCAAATTCCTGCTCACCCTTGTTGAACAATGGCCATGTTGGAATTCCCTTGTGTGGAACATAGGCAAGATCCTTTGCAAACTTGTGGTATGGTGCATCCTCATTTTTGATGTTGTTTTCATAGGCAAGCTTGATGTCAAAGAAGCCGTCGTATCTTCCTTCAAGAACCCAGCTGTAGGCATCGGAAAGAACGAATGATTCAGACGGAAGAAGCTTTACCTGGTTATCAGGATGCGCATTGTTGTATTCAACAACAACATTGTACTGGGCATTCTGAGGCGCGATTGGAACAAGCTTTCCACCGATGGAAGCGAAGGATTCAAGATCCTTGATTTTATCTTCATCAGCCTTTCTGAAGGTGATGCCGATGATGCTTGCACCGATAGGATTTTCAGGGAAGATGTACTTTGTCTTTCTTTCTTCAGTCTTCCATACACCCTTTGTTCCTACCTGATACTTTCCAGTCTGAACGCCGATGAGAAGTTCATCATCAGAAACGCCGTGGAAAACAAATTCATACTGTGGAAGAAGTGCATCAATTTCCCTAAGGACTGCAACTTCAAAGCCGTCTGAATTTCCCTTTTCATCAACAAAGTCATAAGGCACATAGTAGTTTGTATGTGCAACCTGAATCTTTCTTGCCCCGGAAGATTTCTTTCCTGAGCATGAAGCAAACAATCCCAATGCTGCTACGGCAACCAAACCAAATACAATATTTTCAGCAATCTTTTTCATAATTATTCTCCTTAAAAAAGTTTTATTTACTCTCTCCGTCCTGCAATTTATTCTGCTGCTTCACGAACCCATTCAAGGTGATCGAGTGAAATGTCCCTTGGAACAGTACAGTCAGCACCAAGAATCACACCAGTTCTGCCTGCTTCTGCGATAAGCTTCTTTGCTTCCGCCTGAATATCTTCCTTTGTTCCCTTGTAGAGCAAGTCGTTTACAGTGTTACCGAAACCGCCGATAACTGCCTTGCCTTCAAAAATCTTCTTTCCTTCTGAAAGAGGAACCTTCTCAACAACTGCGGCCCAGTTGACTGCCTTTGCAGGATAATCCTTGAACCATTCAAGCTTGTTGCGGCTGCCTTCGTATCCGCAGACATGAAGAATATTGTATTCGCTTTCTGCCTTTGCAGCCTCAAGGATCTTCTTTTCTGCAGGGGCAATAACCTTCTTGTAAAGGTCTTCTCCAATTCTCCAGTCCTGAATTGACTGAACGCTCAAGTAAATACCTGTAGCACCGCCTTCCTTTATGACGCTTCTTGCAACCTTCGCAATGTCATCAGCAATCACATTGAGTCCTGCAGCAACAGCATCAGGATCTTCCTTGATGAAATCCGCAAACTTCTTGTCGGCACCATAGAACCCAAAGGCAATCTTGATGGTTGTTGATGGAGCAAAAAGATTGTAGAAAGTTGCAACATCTTCAGGCAAAAGTGAAATCTGCTTTTTAACAAGTTCCACATTTTTCTTGAACCATTCGTGATTTGGATCAAGTGGCTTTATGTTTGCAAAATCCTTTGCCGAATTAAGGTTCTTCAATGCCTCATTCGGATAGTTGAAAAGACCGTCGCTCATGAGCTTTACAAAGTCAGGCTTGAAAGAATTGACGAATTTTTCATGTCCCTTAATGTTTGCCTCAATTACGCTTGGATCTGCAAGGCCATCTGCCATCTCATCCTTTGCAAAGTGGAACCAGAATCCAACAGGAACCCTTTCTGTTGTTTTGTTGTCGAATGTATCCAATACAAGCTGTTTCTTGCTTACTGCCATTTTAATTTCCTCCAGAAATAAATCGTTTTAATTTAATGCGCTTTAATTCCTACCTCTTTGGTAGGAGTATGACTGCAATATACTTTTATATTCCTACTATGTCAATAGGTTTTAAGAAAATAATTTAAATTTATTCCTAGTGACATAGTAGGCGAATAATGCTATACTGCCCCTGGTTATATTCCTATTAACTTAATAGGTTTTAATTCATCACAGGGAGGCTTTCAATGCTAAAAATATCAACGAAAGGTCAGTACGGACTGCTGCTCATGACAACACTGGCAAAGACTGCGGAATCAAATCCTGAAGCATATACGCCGCTAAAATCCCTTGCCCACAGCCACAACATTTCCGCAAAATACGCAGAACAGATAGTAAACCTGCTCAAGAAAAATGAACTTCTCGATGTCCTTAGGGGAAATTCTGGAGGCTACAAGCTGAACAGATCCGCAAAAGAATATACGGCTGGAGAAATCTTAAGGGCAATGGAAGGCGACCTGAATCCAAAAGGAGACCTTCCCTGTCACCCCGTAACAAATTCCGGCAACATAGATTTCTGGAAAGGATTCGAACAGTCAATCAATTCGTATGTAGATGGAATAACACTGGAGCAAATTGTCCAGCGAAGCAAGGCTGACGATTCCTACATCTATGTAATCTGACAGCTTTCTACCCCCAAAACACTGGAGCCATAGTTCCGGCTGATTCAGGATGCAACCTCATTTTCAATTGATTTTTTTATATCCTCTGTTATACTTGTTTCTATAACAAGAAACATTATAAAGGGATATATTTATGAAACTTACACAGAAACAGATTGAACTTGTAGACGCACAGGTAAAGCGCCTTATTGCAGGCGACAGTTACTACGGAAAACTCTACCGCGAAAAAGGAATCACTGGAGTTGCAAGCCAGGAAGATTTTGAAAAGCTTCCATTCAGCTCAAAGGATGACCTTAGAAACGCATATCCCCTTGGAATTCAGGCTGTTCCTGATGAAGATGTAGTCCGCATCCATTCTTCAAGCGGAACAACTGGAAAACCTGTAATCATTCCATACACAAAAAAAGACGTTGACGACTGGGCAATCCAGTTTGCACGCTGCTACGAGATGGCAGGAATAACAAAGAAGGACCGCATCCAGATCACTCCTGGCTACGGACTTTGGACAGCAGGAATCGGTTTCCAGGCAGGCTGTGAAAAGCTCGGTGCCATGGCAGTTCCAATGGGACCTGGAAATACGGAAAAGCAGCTTCAGATGATGCAGGACCTTCAGTCTACAGTAATCTGCGCAACATCAAGCTATGCCCTTTTGCTTTCGGAGGAAATCACAAAGCGAGGACTCAAGGACAAGGTTGCATTGAAAAAAGGAGTCATCGGAAGCGAACGCTGGTCTGACAAAATGCGAAAGAGCATTCAGGACGGACTTGGAATCGAACTTTACGACATCTACGGCCTTACAGAAATCTACGGACCTGGAATCGGAATCAACTGCCAGAAGGAAAAGTACATCCACTACTGGGATGACTACCTTTTCATCGAAATCATCGATCCTGCAACAGGAAAGCCTGTTGAAGACGGGGAAGAAGGTGAAATCGTAATCACAACTTTGGTAAAGGAAGGTGCTCCTCTCCTAAGGTTCCGCACACACGACCTTTCAAGAATCATTCCTGAAAAATGTTCCTGCGGTTCCTGCTACCCTCGCCTTGACATCATCAAGGGCCGCAGCGACGACATGTTCAAGGTTCACGGCGTAAACATGTTCCCAGCCCAGGTAGAAGAAATCCTCCAGCAGATTGACGGTGCAACAAGCGAATATTCCATCGCCATCGGACACGACGAGGACAACAACAAGGATGTTATGGTTCTTACAGTTGAAGTTGAAGGCCGCGTAAGTTTTGAAGAGACAGGAAAAGCAATCGGAAGCCTCTTTAAGTCAAAAATCGGCGTAAATCCAAAGGTTACAGTAGTGCCAGTTGGAACCCTTCCTCGCAGCGAAAAGAAGACCAAACGCGTATTCGACCACAGAGAAGCTTAAATTTATAAATTTGCTTTCCATCATTTAGGTGTTATAATTTAAGGAGGTATTCTTAAATTATTACCTGGATGATGGACCATGACGACTGTAAATGACAATTTGCTTTACATTGCCAACAGTTCTCTCAAAATAGTTGCTTTCAACGAAGCGGCAAAAACTGCGTTTCCGTCACTGGAAATCGGACAGCCATGTCCTGAAGCAACCGACGTCATTTCATCAAATAAAGAAACCATTGAAAATTTTGGTTCGACTCCATCCATGATATTCCTGCTTTCAATCTGCAGGTGGGTTAACTTTACAGTTACCGCAATGGAATATCCAGGTCATGGCAAGTGTTATTATTTCTCCGGAGCTCTTTACAACAATCTGACCCGCGAACTCATGTCACGCGCAATCTTCATGAACAATTTCACATTTGCCCTCAGCATGAACCTTACGCTGGACAAATATGTATTTATATCTGAAGAAAGATTCGGCAAAAGGTTCCAGCTTCCGGAAGAACCTCTTTCAAAGCTTTTGAAACGAACCTGTGCCACAATGGTTCATCCTGACGATCACAAGAAATTCCTGCAGCTCATGAATCCAGAAACCATGGCTGAAAGATTGAGGACTGCAAAGAGTCCTATTACGGAAGTCATCAGGGAAAAAGGTTCCAGAGGGACCTGGGACGATGTTACGATTTACCTTGTTCCAGAAGCTAACCAGCAGGGAATGGAAATGGCCATTGCCTTCATGTATGTAGACATTACGCCTCCAGACCAGCTCAACAAATCAAAGCATGAAAAAGACAAGCTTACAGGACTCCTTACAAAACAGAGTTTCCAGCAGGCTGCAAAGGATTTCCTAAGCGGCGAACACGATGGTGTTTGCCTCATTGCAATGGACATAGAGCACTTCCGTTTCTTTAACAAATGGTATTCCAGATGGCAGGGAGACAGACTCATTAAGGGTGTTGCTTATATCCTGCATGAAATGGACAGGCTTTTTGACACAGTATCAGGTTACGGCGGTGGGGACGACTTCTTCATCATCATGGACAAGCATGAATCCGTAATGGAATATCTGATAAAGAATGTGTCAGCCCTCGTATCTTCCTTTGACGGAATAGAAGGCTTCCGCATGGTATTCGGCGGATATGAAATCAGGGACAAGAACGAAGACATCCTTGATGCACTGGATTATGCCACAACTGCAACAGGCAATGCCCTCAACAAAGCTGAAACAGAAATCTGCTGGTACAATTCCCAGATGGTAAAGGATCTGGAATACGATCTTCAAATCATTACGGAAATTGAAAAGGGACTTGAAGAAGAGGAATTCACTTTTTTCCTGCAGCCTAAGTGTTCAATACTGGACAACAAGATTGTCGGAGCAGAAGCCCTTGTCAGATGGAACAACAAAATCCGCGGCTTCATATCACCTGGTGAATTCATTCCTACACTGGAAAAAAACGGCAAGGTAATGAAAGTTGATGTTTACATCTGGGAACAGGTTTGCAAGACAATCAGGAAATGGATGAACGAAGGCAAAAAGCCAGTTCCAATTTCCGTTAATGTTTCCCGCATCGACATATTCTCTGTTGATGTTCCGACAGTTTTCAGCAACCTCATAAACATCTACAATATTGATCCTAAATACCTTGAAATTGAAGTTACGGAAAGCGCCTTCATGGATGACACAAGGATCCTCAAATCTGTAATCCAGAGGCTTCGTGAAAAGGGATTTACCATCCTCATCGATGACTTTGGCAGCGGTTACTCTTCCCTCAACATGCTTAAGGATGTTCAGGCTGACATCCTTAAAATGGACATGAAGTTCTTTGACTTAAATAGTTCCAATTACGAAAAGGGCGTAAGCATCATCAAGAGCGTTGTGGATCTTTCAAAAAACATGAAACTGCCTATAATTGCGGAAGGCGTTGAAACATCGGAACAGATTACCCTTCTTAAGAGCATGGGTCTTAACTATGTTCAGGGTTTCTATTATTATAAGCCTATCCCAATCAACGAGTATGAAAGCCTTATCGCTGACGAAAACAACATCAGCAATAGCGGCGTCAAATTAAACTGATGAACGAAATTTCAGAAATCAAAGAATACGCAAAAAGAAATTCCATACCAATCGTAATGGACAAGGGCGGAGAATTCATCTGCCAGACAATCCGTGAACGAGGATGCAAAAAAATCCTTGAAATCGGAAGCGCCATTGGATACAGTGCAATCAACTTTGCAAACATTTCTCCAGACATTTATGTCAGGACTATCGAAATAGACATAGACCGTTACAGCCGTGCAGTAGACAACATAAAAAACTGTGGACTTGAAGACAGAATCAAGATTACAAACGAGGATGCCCTTGATGCAAAGATCGACGAAAAATTCGATTTGATTTTCATCGACGCGGCAAAGGCACAGTACGAAAAATTCTTTGAAAAGTACAAGCACAACCTGAGCGAAAACGGAGTCATAATAACCGACAACCTTTTCTTTCACGGTATGGTTGAAAATCCGGAACTTACCCACAACTACAGCACCATCAAGCTGCTCAGAAAAATCAGGAAGTTCGTTTCCTTTCTACAGCTTAACCCGGAATTCAAAACCACAATCAACAACATCGGTGATGGAGTATCTTTTAGCAGCCTGAATCCGGATTTTATTCAGCCTGAATTTAAAGCCGTAACAGAATCATCAGATGTAAAACTAGCCAGGGAAATAGAATACGGATACAAGATTTATTCGGTATTGGAAAACGGAAAAAGCACGGGCCTCTTTTCCTATTACAAGAAAGAAGATTACTTTGTAGTAGGTCACATTGAATTTTTTGATGCCGAAAGAGTTGAAATCACTTTAAGGAACATGCTGATGCTCGCAAGAAAGGATGCTATCACCAACAACATTCACCTGATAAAAGTAAAATTGCCGGCGGAATATATTTTTGACGGAATCAAGGATGCAGGACTTTTACCTTCCACGGACGGAACCTACATCCACAAATTGTAAATTAAACTACAGCCAATACAATATAATTTAAAAAGGAGTTAAAAATGTTTTTGATTATTCGTATTCCACCACAGTTTGCAATCGTAATAGTATTTGTAGGAATGGGAGCCGTAATATGGAACTTGATAAAGTGCATTCGTTTCCTGAACAAGAAAAATGTCGCTACAACCGACGGACAGATAACCGAATGCAAATCCACCAGTTATTATTGGGTGTCCCACATCAATATCTTTCAATACAAATATCAGGTGGAAGGCAAGACCTACGAAATGGAAGACAGGGAAGCGGTTGCATTCAAGAAGAACAGAAAGAGCTATCCGCAAACCGACACCGTCGAATATTTAAAATCAAATCCTTCCTGCTCTAGACTCAAGCTCATCAACAGGAAACATGAAATACTGAAATGCTTTCTGGAACTTATTTTTCTTGGAGCTTTCCTTGCCTTCATATTAATCAGATACTTTTAGAACAAAGAAAGCTTTTATTCTTTCTTAATCCAGAACATCAAGGTTTTCAATTGCGGAAAGGCGCTTCTGCAATTCAATGGAATTCTTCGTCTGGCGCTGGAGTCTCTGTGCAAGCATCTTGCTCAAGAAAATACCGTAGTGAGGATTTTTTCTGATAAGGGTAAGGAATGCTGTCTTTGGAACCTTAATAAGGCGGCAGTCACCTACTGCAAGAACAGTAGCGGTGCGGCGCTCGTTCAAGAGGAATGCCATTTCACCGATGAACATATCGTTTGGAGTAAGGACAGCGGCAAGCTTCTTTCCAACATAAACTGCAAAGCGGCCTGAAACGATGAAGTACAAATCGCTTGAAACTTCGTTTTCACGGCAGACGATGTCCTTGTTCTTGTATTCGATTGTTGCGAATGGTTCCATGATTCCAGGAATGGTGTTTACCTGGTTCCTGATTGTAGGAAGTTCAAAGGAAACCTGATTTCCCGCTTCATTGTATGAAACACGCTGAACCAGATCACGGCTCAAGGCAATTCCACGGCCATGGAAATCTTCATTAACATTTGCTTCAATATACTTGCGCCAGTTAAATCCCTTTCCGTCATCCTGAATTGTAAATGTAGACTTTGATTTACCGATTGTATAGCTGATGTGGATCCTGCGGTCCTTGTAATTCGGATCCTTGTTTCTTGCAGAAATCAGCTGGAGAATGTCCTTTCCAGAAGCAAGCCACTTTGTCTTTTCTTCATAGGTGATTTCAAGATTTCCGTGCTCAAGGGCATTGGTAAGGAATTCCATCAATGTCATCTGAAGCTTGTATCTGTCATCTGCAGAAATTCTGTTTGTATTGTAGAGATAGCTTACGAGGAAGTTTGTATAGAAACGAATGTCCATTGGATCGTTTGAACAATTGAAGGATCCGTTTTCCATACCACCGATGATATCCTGCATACCGCGGTTAAAAAGGAACTGCTGATTCTGCCAGAGAATTCTGAGGACGCGTGAAAAATGTGTCTTGAAATTCTGAACCGTAAGGATTGCAATCATATTGTTGTCCTTAAGTTCTTCAAGGGCTTCAACCTGCCTTGCACCGGAACAAACGGCAATGATTCCGCCATAATGGAGCCAGGCATCTCCCTTGATTGCATCAAGAATTTCTTCGCACCTGATTTCTTCAGATGTATAGTCCAGAACCTTTATTTCAGGAATTTCATATTTTATATAGCTGATTACAGGTTCTGTTGCACCAAAGACTTCTGCGGAGAAATACGCAGCATAAGTCTTGCATGCACTTCTAACAGTTTCAATGACTACAGGATATGTCGATGCAGTAAGGAACTTTTTCATCCGATGTCACCACAATTATAAATTGCATTTATAAAATAATTTTACATTATGAATTTATATTTTGCAAATATTCTTCCATTGATGACCGTGTCTATTTGGATCAACTTCAAGTTTTTTAAAGATTTCAGGCACCGTTAAAAACTCAAAACCCTTTTCTTTCAAGACAGGAATCAAACGGTCAATGCATTCAACGGTTGCCTCATTGCCTTCAAAATCATGGAGAAGAAGGATTGAACCGTTGCTGATTGTAGAAAGGATTCTTTCGTAGCGGGTGTCGGCATCAACTTCCGAAAGCCAGTCTTCGCAGCCTTCGCCTTCAATGAAAGGTACTGGAATCGAACCAAAGACCTTTTCGTCAGCATCAATATATGGCGCACGGAAAAACTCCGGTCTCCTGCCGGTAACCTTCTGAATCATGTCGGAAGTCATGTCAAATTCATTCTTGATTTGAAATTCTGAAAGTTCCGTCATGTGGCTGTGGCTGAAGGAATGGTTTTCAATGGTGCATCCAATTCCCTGAGCCTTAAGCATAACCTTTTCTGTTTCTTCGCTTATGTTTTTACCGCACACAAAGAACGACCCCACTACCCCATGCTTTTCCAAAGTTTCAATCATACGGATGCTTGTAGTAAGGTTTGGACCGTCATCAAAAGTCAGGGAACAATACAGGCTCATATATTCCTTCCGTTGTCAAAAGCCTTGTGATTCAGCTCGCGGAATTTTTCCGGAACAACTTCATCAATGGCAGCATTCCACTTTTCTTCCGAGATTTCATTGAAGTGCTTTGAAAGACAACCGAGCAAGGCAATGTTCACGGCTTTTGAACTTCCGGCCTTTTCTGCGGCAGAAAGGAAATCTTCTGCAATCACCTTGGCTCCGGCAGCCTTCATTTTTTCAACAAGACCTTCAGGATATTCTGCAGCACCTGTAATTACAGGCATTGGATTAAGGCGCTGAGTATTTGTAATGATGAGTCCGTCTTTTTTTAGGAATTCAAACCAGCGGGCAGCTTCCAACTGTTCAAAGGAAAGGATTATATCCGCCTCCCCCTTGTCGATTACAGGAGAATAGATTTTCTTTCCAAAGCGAACATAGGTAACAACGCTTCCACCGCGCTGGCTCATGCCGTGAACTTCAGAAACCTTTACATCATGACCTTCATTTAAAAGAACGTGTCCAAGAAGTTTTGAAGCAAGAAGAGTTCCCTGTCCGCCAACACCAACTATCATGATATTCATTCTGCTCCTCCTGTAATTGCATCAAAGGAACACAGCTGCTTGCAAACATTACATCCAACACACAAGGTTGGATCTATACTTGCTTTCTTTGTTTCCTTATTAAAGGCGATTGCTGGACAACCGATCTTCATGCAGCTCTTGCAGCCCTTGCATTTTTCATTTTCTATCTTGAGCGGAGGATTATGCTTGATGCCCTTAATCATTACGCAAGGACGGCGGCTGATGATTACGCTTGGTTCCTCCGCAGCAAGTTCTTCCTTGAGGACTGTTTCAACTGCAGCAAGATCATAAGGATCAACAACCTTAACACGGTTTACCCCCAGGGCACGGCAAAGGGCTTCAAGGTCAACCTTGCTTGCAGGATCCCCGTAAAGGTTTTTTCCCGTAGTTGGATTCTGCTGATGTCCTGTCATGCCTGTAATAGAATTATCAAGGATGATTACTGTAGAATTCGAACCGTTGTATGCAATGGTAGAAAGGCCTGTCATACCTGAATGCATGAAGGTGCTGTCACCGATTACGGCAACGGAATTCTTTTCGCCTTCCTTTCCCATGGCCTTGTTGAAACCGTGAAGCCCCGAACAGCTTGCGCCCATGCACACATTCAAATCCATGGCATTAAGCGGGGCAACTGCACCGAGAGTATAGCAACCGATGTCACCGTAGACATTGCATTTGTTTTTCTTGAGAGTATAGAAGATTCCGCGGTGAGGACAACCTGCACACATTACAGGAGGACGGGCTGGAATTTCAATTCCTTCAGAAAGGGAGAACACTTCTGGAACAGATTTGCCCATTACCCTGCGAACAAGGTTCTGGCTGAATTCTCCGCAAATAGGGAACTTATCCTTTCCATAGCATTTGATTCCAAGAGACTTAACATAAGTTTCAATGATTGGATCAAGTTCTTCCATGACATAAAGTTCATCAACCTTGGAAGCAAAGTCACGGATCATTTTTTCTGGAAGAGGATAAACCATTCCGATCTTCAAAATCGAAACTTCATCCCCAAAAACTTCCTTTGCATACTGATAGCTTGTGCTGTCCGCAATGATTCCGACTTTTGTTCCGCCCATTTCAATGCGGTTGATTCCCGATGTACATGACCATTCAGCAAGATCAAGGGTGCGCTGTTCAACACGGTCATGGGCAAGCTTTACGGCTTTTGTCATCATGACTTTCATCTGGTCCTTTACATAAGGCACCTGAGGAATTTCTGTTCGTTCGCCAACTTCAACGACACTCTGGCTGTGGGCTACACGGGTACATGTTCTGATGAATACCGGTGTATTGAACTTGTCTGATATTTCATAGGCAATCTTAATGAAATCAAGACATTCCTGGCTGTCGGAAGGTTCAAGCATCGGAATCTTTGCACCGATGGCATAGTGACGGCTATCCTGCTCATTCTGGGATGAATGGAATGCAGGGTCATCCGCAACAACTATAACAAGACCTGCATTAAGCCCCTGGTATGAAATTGTAAAAATTGGATCTGCGGCAACATTAAGGCCAACATGTTTCATGGCACTTGCGGCCCTTACTCCACCAAGGCTTGCACCGTGAGCAGATTCAACGGCAACCTTTTCGTTTGGTGCCCATTCACAGTAAATTTCCTTATACTTTGCAGCTTCTTCTGTTATTTCCGTACTTGGTGTTCCAGGATAGCTTGAAAACACCTTGCAACCTGCCTCATAGAATCCACGGGCAAGGGCTGCGTTTCCCAACATAAGTTTCTTCATTATTTTCCCTCTAGTTTTGGCTTGCGTCCGCAGGATTTCTTTTCCTTGCAGAAACCGAGAACTTCGCACTTTGGCTTCATAAGGTTGTCTACAATCCACTTCCATTCTTCAGAATATTCAGAAAGGGCATTGCAGATATCCTTCATGAGTTTGCGGTATTCCCAGTAGGCTCTTGTACAGAGACGCTGATGAGACATTTCAACAAGGTTCCTCATGTTGCGCTTGTCCACGATTTTTGTTTTCATGCCAAGAGGATAGAACATGGCAATGTCTTCCTTTGGAACGCCGGCCTTTTCCATTGAATCCAAAAGTGTCATGAAGGATTTTTCAAAGTCAGCAAGGGCAGCAGACGCATTTGAATCTGCCTTTGCCTTTTCTACTGAAGGAGGAACGACAAAATTGTCTGCAAAACTGTTGCCCTCCCATTTTACATATCTTGTAGAAGACTGGAGGCGTGTTGGACCACCACCAATATGTGTATACCATTCGCGGATGCAACGGGCAGAATAACCGTCGATGACAAGTTCTACATCAGGATATTCAAAAGTTCTTCCGTGTTCGCAAAGAATGCAGTCCATTCCGCGCTTATAGTTTTTTTCAGGATCTGTAGTGTCTCCGTTCCAGCAAACGCCAGCCATGAGACCGATTTTTGTAATAGGGTTCTTAGTTGTTTCAGGTAAGATTGTGATCATAGTCCCACTATTATAGCAGAGAAAACTTATTTTATCAAAAACGAAAAAAGACGCGCCAGGTCAGGCGCGTCATTATAAAAAAAAGGAACCAGTCTGAGAAAATCCCAGTCCCTTAAAGCCATGGATGGCGTTCAAAGGATAAGCAACCAAGCCGACGGAACTGTGTTACAGTTCCGTCGTTTAACGAATTGCAAGGATGCAATTCGTTAAACCTTAAATTGATCAATTTCCCTACCGATCTTTTCGATGGAATCCTTCATGGCTGCAGAGATGTCTGAAAGGACAACACCAGTTTCGTTGATCTTTCTTGCACCTGCAGACATTTCTTCCATACTAAGTTTCATTACATCAGTTGCATCCTGAAGGTTCTTTACTTCAGAAAGGATCTGCCTGTTACCTTCAGACATTTCGCGGGATGCGTTCTTAACTTCAGCAGTACTGTCATTCATGTTATGGAGGGCTTCGTTAATCTGCTGAGAGCCTTCAGTCTGTTCATCCATTGCAGATTTAATCTGGCGAACAAGCTCATCTGTTTCCTGAATCTTAACTGCAACATTCTGGAAAGCAGAGCTGGACATGTTAGATGCAGAAACAACACTATCAATTGCATCCCTGATGCTGTTCAGTTCTTCACCGATTGTCTTTGACTGGGCAGAAGATGTTTCTGAAAGCTTACGGATTTCGTCGGCAACAACAGAGAATCCCTTACCTGCTTCTCCGGCATGTGCAGCTTCAATAGCAGCATTCATGGCAAGAAGGTTTGTCTGGGCAGCAATTGCAGAAATTGCAATGTTTGCTTCCTGAAGTGTTTCGCTCTGAACCTTAATCTTTTCAATCTTTTCATTTACATCAAGCTGAATCTGGGCACCAGAGTTTGCGCTTGAAGAAAGGTTTTCAAATGAAGAAGCCATCTTTTCCACAGAAGAATTAACGGAAGTAATGTTACCGATCATCTGTTCAACGGCAACAGAAGCCTGATGGATTCCATCACTCTGGTTTTCAATCATCCTTTCAAGGGATTCAATGTTTGAAGCGATCTCATTTACGGCACCAGCTGTTTCAGTAACGCTGTTGCTCTGATTGTTGATCTGGCTGTGAACTGAATCAATGTTTTCGATGATT
>JAUNCR010000148.1 GCA_030526505.1 Spirochaetales bacterium | reverse complement strand
GATTCTTTGTCGCTTAATCTGCGATGAGCATTCGCAGATTAATACGGGGTAATAAAATATATAATTTTTTTATGGTTTATGTCAATCACTCAGAAGCAGGGCAAACGCATTATAGATTCTGCAAAGCGTAAAGCAGACATTTTTCGTTTTTTAAACAGAGTGTCTGTTTGTTGCCTATTGTAAGATTCTTCTTTTTTGTAGTGATAGGCAAATCTAACCCCTTTAATAGGTTCATAACAAGTTTTCTTATAATATTCAAATTCTGTGCACTGTTGTCTTTTCTTACCCTGCAATAATCTTCATCAAAAACAGTATCTAACACCCAGTGCAGGTTATTTTCAATACTCCAGTGCGCCCTCATGGCTTTTGCTGCAAGATTTACATCCGTAAGACTTGTAATAAAATATCTTAATTCCGTAGATTCCCCGTCCTTTGTCAGTCTGCTGCTTCTGACCATGCCGATACCGCAGAGATTCTTCCACTCATCTTTTTCCGTAAGCCATTTCAGGTTTGTGCAAAGATAATAATCCCGCTTTTCAATACGCCCATGGTCTTTCTCGACAGCACAGGAAAGTTTTTGAATCTTGTATCGCTCACAATATTTTTCATCAAGTTCGTGATTGAAGAAGTCTTTTACATCTTCATGGAGTTTTTCCTGGTTACCTTTTAGTGAAAAAAGGTAATCTGCTTTCTTTTCAACAATCTTTTCTGCAATTTTCTTCTGGCAGCCCATTGCATCAATGGTAACTATGAGTCCTTTAAGCTCTAAAAGTTCCAGAAGCTCCGGGATTGCAGTTATTTCGTTTGATTTTTCTTCAGTTTTGACTTGTCCAAAGCATATTTCCATCGAACTTGCGAATGCAGAAACTACATGAGCCGCTTTATGTGATTTAGATTCATCATTATGATTATTATATTCAGATCTTCTGATTGTTTTACCATCTATAGCTATAACTTCTTTTTCTGGGATTCGGGAACTAAAAGTTTCTCGTGCATAATCCGCAAGAACTTTCTCGAGTTCTTTTCCATCAATGCCCGCAAGAACTCTAAGAATTGTATCTGTACTTGGAATTCCGTTTGGAAGTTCGAGATATTTTCTAAGCATTTCTTCGCTAACTTCGGCACTGAAATGTATTTCTTCCATATCTTTACAGCCTGTCAAATAACCTATCAGCACAATCATTAAAATATCGCACAGGTTATGCTTCTTGCATCTGTCAATTCTGAAATCTTTTATTGTCATTAGTGATTCTTTCAATGTCATTTTTTTCTCCCGAAAGAATTCTAATGCTTTTTTAGATTTTTAAATACTATACTTTGTTAAGTATTTATTTTTAAAGTATTTAAAATGCGTTTGCCCTAGGAGTCTGACCATCTGATTTTCATGAAAACGAGCACCTAACGAATATCTTTCGGGATATTATTTTTATTGAATATCAGGTGGTTTCTTTATTTTTCTACATTTTTGCAGGCGAAAGGTTTTTCAGTGCATACATCCGGCTTACATTGTATGAAATTGTCACCAAATCCCATTCAATACCGATGTTTTCGAGACCACGCATCAAAAACTGGCGGAATCCCATTACACGCTTTATAATTCCAAAGACAGGTTCGACAGTTGTCTTTCTTTTTGAGTAGATTTTCTGTCCCTCTTGTGTTTTAAGGCGGGTCCGCATTTTCTCTTTTGACATGGTTTCACCAGATTTTTCTTCTGGAAGTCTTTCTGGCAGTTTTTCAAAAATCTGTTTGACGGTTTTCCCATGTGGCTCTCGTTCAGTAGCACAAATTACTTTTACATCTGGATGTTCCTTTTCTGTTTCCTCAATGAGTGAACTTGAAAAATAACCGGTGTCAGCACAGACAAAAACATTCTCTTCTTTTTCAAGTTCCTCGGGAACGCTTTCAACACAGTTTTTCAGTTCCGCTTTGTCATTGCATTTCTGGGTTGGATATGTTCCGACAATCATTTTTGAATCAGTATCTACGGCGGCCTGAAGGTTATAGCTCTGCTCAAAGTTATTCGAGTTTCCGAATTTCATTATGCGGCTTTCGCTGTCAGTGAAGTTTACCTGTGCCTTGTCGTCAACCTTGTTCTCAGGCTCTTTTGTTTTTTTTCCCCGGCTCTTTGTTTTCCCATCAGTCGGAGAATTATCATCATCTGACTTTTCTTCGCGTTCCTTCATCTTTCTCTCGTATTCTTCTTTTTCATGCTCGTAGATTTCTTTTTGTGTTTCTTCCATCTGTTTTACGGCATTCTTGAGAATGCTGATTCTTTTTTCCCTCACTGCAATCTCTTCTGGCAGGTTCACGTCATTTTCCGTGTTGTCGATTTTTTCTGCCTCTTTCAGGATTTCATCCACTTCTTTCTCATATTTTTCAATCTGCTCTTTCGCATATTTGTAGCTTACGGCTTTATGCTTGCTTGCGTTCGCATGAATCTTCGTCCCGTCCACGCTGATTGTTCCGATTTTTTTCATGAGTCCGGTGGTCTGAGCGAGTAGAAGCAGTTGTGTGAAAACTTTTTTAAATGCTTCCCTGTTGTTTTTCCGGAAGTTATTTATCGTGTTATGGTCTGGATGCTCCATTGCCGTTATGTACATTGTCGGTATGTCCGTGTAGGTTGCCTTTTCGATTGCATAACTTGAAAATCGTTTTGTGCAATAGCTGTAAATCAGTAGCTCCATCATCATTTCGGGATTAAACTGCTTGCTGCCGGAACCTCTTTTATTCAGGTGAAAGCTTACATTTGCCGAAACTGCTTCCACAGCATCTATTATAAAATGAATTATATGATTTTCTGGCAGCCAGTCTTTTAAATCCTGTGGCATCAGAAACGGCGTTTGTCTATCTACTTGTACTAAGTTTTCCATATTGGAATTTTACAATATTTCTATTTCTTTGTTAAGAGTCTTGGAAAGATGGTCAGACTCCTAGTGACCAGGCTCTTATGAAAGCCCTTTACCTGGCAACCTTTGAGGCAACAAAAAAATGGACTCAGCCAATTCATAACTGGGGGCCTGCTTACGGCGAAATGTGCATTATGTACGAAGGCCGTCTACCTGACTAATCCTCATAAAAAAAGACAACCTGCTTTTACGGGCAAGTTGTCTTTAAATCA
>JAUNCR010000045.1:14869-21068 GCA_030526505.1 Spirochaetales bacterium | reverse complement strand
GTATCCCCAGGTAAAGGATGTTTCAGATTACCTGGAGACTTTCTCTTCAGCGTCGGATGAAATCTCATACAGAATTGTAAATCCTTCCAGCCAGGAACTGCAGTCTAAACTTGCAGAATACGGAATAAACGGTCAGCCCATAAGGACAAACTCCGTGTCTTCTTCCACGGTTACAAATGTGTATTCCGCAGTTGTAATAGATTACCTTGGCATGACGGAAACAATTCCTTTTGTATTGTCCGCCGCGACACTGGAATTTGACCTTGCCCAGAAAATCAATTCGCTGATAGAAGAAAAGAAAAAGCTTGTGCAGGTAGTGTGTGCCGGCAGCCTTTCCGTTGAAAGCGATTACAGCTACATATTCCCTTACTTAAAATCCCTGGGGTATGTCCCCTTTGCAAGCGGATTGCCTTCAAGGGCAACTGACCAGAACAAATGCTTTTCCGATTTCCCCAAGGTTCCCCTTGTTGTCTTGGGGTCTGAAAATTTCACCAGGGACGACACAAAGGCACTTGAAAGATTTCTCCTTGACGGGGGAAAGGCTTTCATTGCAACCCAGCCTTATTCTGTGAACCTAAAGGAGGACTGGTCCGTAAGTCAGAGCGACGACCAGCTCTATTTTGCTAGGATGCTTTTCACTTTCGGCATATACTTTAAGCCTACCTTGACTGCCGACATTTCCAATTTCAGGATTACAATGGTCAGCGATTCCAAGGCTGATGGTAATGCTGCAGATAAAAAAACGGAATACATCAACTATTCCCTTTGGCCAGTCTTAAGGCCTCAAACCTTTGCGCCGGACGGAATGACCACCTTTTGGCCCTGTGCCCTTGATCTGGACAATGAGGTTGCGGAAATGGAAAACTTTTATGTATCCCCAATGCTTGCAACCAGCACCGCAGCCTGGCAGATGGACAAGATTGACGGAAAGTTCATTACAAGTCCTTTTGCTTGTCCTCCATCTCCAGAGGGAATCGAACAGAAAGGCCAGTTTAATCTTGCTGCAGTAGTGACCGACAAAAATAAGGCCGGTGACATAAGGCTCATTGTCTTTGGAGACCAGTATGCCTTTTCAACACCGATGATTGCCTACAGTTCAAGCGAATCAATGGATTTCCGTTCAATGGAATATCTTGGAAACAGCCTTTTGCTTTTGGAGGGGGAAAAGGAACTGCTGGAACTAAAAAACAAGGCCGGATTCAACCATAGCCTTTACAAGGTTTCTGAAGCTGAATTCCCGGACGCCGTAAGGAAAACCTTCCTTCTGTGCATTGTTCTGCCTGTTGCCGTCATTATATCTGCCGGCCTTTGGTTCAGCTGGAAAAGGAGAAAATTGATAGATGAGAAAATTGCCCGCAAATAAAGCTTACCTTGTCTTTTATGCTTTTGACCTTGTGCTTTTGATCGTGGTTGCGGTGTTCCTGCTGCCATTTTCAAAAAATAACAATGTTCAGAAATCAAAGAAGGCTGCATTTATTGATCCTGAACAGCTGAAAGAAGTCACTGAAATCAGGATTCTTGATAAAAATGCAAAATGCAGGGTTTCTATGTACAGAATGGACGGAAAATGGATGGGAACCGATTCTTTTTCCAACGACAGCCTTTACTGGCCGGCAGATGATAGGACGGTGGAAAACTTCCTTTCGGAAATGTCCAGGGAATGCCTTTGGACAAAAAAAGCGTCCAATGTGACTTCCTGGAAAAAACTTGGGGTTGATGCAGACAATGCCGTTGAAGTCGACCTGCGCATCGATTCAAAAACTGCGGCCTCCCTGTTTTTTGGCTATGCCGACGACCTGAACGGGGAAATCTACTTCAGGACTTCAAAGGAAAGTACGGTCTGGCAGGCAAAGACTGCAGTGGAAAACTTCATCTATGAAAAAACCACTTCCTTTTGGGCCGATCCATACCTTATCCCTTTGTGCATTAGAAATGAAGGGGAAAGAATTGATTCTGGACTAAGAAGGGGTGAACTTGCCTACATAAAGCCTGCAGAACACATAAAACCGGTGAAAATCCTTAAAAAAGCCTTTGACTCAGGCTTTACGGGGGTATATTCTTTCTATGAAAAGGACGATCAGATTGTAGTCATACCTGAATTTTCCGGCAGCGATTATGCCGAACTTATAAGCTACAGGTATACCATAAGCAAATGGACCTACGAAAAGTTCATCAAACAGTTAGAGGAAAGCAAGTAAAAAAATGAGAGTAAACAAATCGGCTATAGGCGTATTTGAAGCATTCGCAGAAGAATACCTTAATTTTGAAAAGACACCAAAGAAAAACATCTTTTGGCTGGATACAATGGCATTCCTTTGCAACAGATTTGGAAATCCAGAGCTTGCCTGTCCAAGTTTCCATGTGGCAGGGTCAAAGGGAAAGGGATCTGTATCCATCATGATTGCATCCATCCTTGAAGAAGCAGGGTACAGAACTGGCCTCTATTCTTCGCCACACATCCTTGATTTCATTGAAAGAATCGGAACCTGCAGTGGGCCATTTCCGGAAGAAGTCTATGAAAAATCCGTAAAAGAACTTATGGATTTTGTAAGGTCCGTAAAGACCGAAGATTTGCCCGGAGAAAGGCCAATCACCTGGTTTGAACTGGTGACTCTCCTTGGAATCCTTGCCTTTGCCAATGCAAAATGCGACTACAGCGTATACGAAGTTGGGCTTGGCGGAAGACTTGATGCAACCAATGTTCTTAAGCCTGCCGTCTGCTGCATAAACCAGATCGAACTGGAACACACTGAATTCCTTGGGGATACGGTAGAAAAGATTGCGGCGGAAAAAGGCGGCATCATCAAGGAAAAGACCCCTGTTTTTGTTGCCGAACAGACAGAAAGCGTCAAGGAAGTGTTCCGACAGATTGCAAGGGACAGATCTGCACCCATATATTTTGCCGACGAAATCTCGAGAATATCTGAAGTTGTATACAAAAATAGACAATTACATTGCAAAATTGAGTCTTCATTTTTCAAAAGGCCACTGGAAGTTGCCTTAAGGATGCCGGGGGCATTCCAGACCCGCAATGCAGCTCTTGCAGCCCTTGCCGTAAAGCAGGTTTTGCCTGATATTGACGAAGCCGTAATAGAAAAAGGACTTTCCAAGGCTGTGCTTCCCGGCAGGTTTGAAATTGACGGGGAAATCATTTTTGACGGTGCCCATACGGTAAAAAGCATAGGCTATACAATGGATACTCTGGAAAAGGTTTTTTCTAACGAAGGTCCTGCAAACTTTCATCTGCTTTTTGGCTGCGCTGCAGACAAGGAAGTTGAAAAGATGGCGGTTTGCTTTAAGGGCAGGTTCTCAAAGGTTTCCATTACAAAACCTGGTTCCGTAAAGGAATCTGACCTTGAAAGGATGAAAAAGGCCTTTGATGCTGCAGGAATCGAATACTTTTCTTGCGGCGACTACCTTAAGGCAATTCCTTATGCAGTTGAAAAGGCCCGTGAAGAGAATGCAAGGCTCCTTGTAACCGGCAGCTTCTACCTGGTTTCCGAGGTGAAAAAATACCTTTTGTGTCAGAAATGCATAGGAAAATAGGCTTCCCTTATTCCCCAATGTAGACCCTAGGAACGCGCTTTGAGATGCCGCACAGGATTTCGTAGGGAATTGTACCTGTAAGGCGGGCTATGTCGTCGGCAGTCTGGAGTGCTCCGTCTTCTGCGCAGCCAAAAAGTATGGCTTTGTCCCAGCGCTTAACCTTGTGGTCGGTGCCCAATTCAACCATGCACTGGTCCATGCAGATCCTGCCTCTGACAGGGTAACTGGCACCGTTAATGGTAACAGTTACGCCCTTTGTGCTGAACCTTCTGAACCAGCCGTCGTCATATCCCACAGGCAGAACGGCAATGTCCGTGTCTTCTTCTGCAACCCAGGTGCAGCCATAGCCAACGGATTTACCTTTTTCAAAATGCCTGATGGCACAAACCGAAGTTTCCACAGTCATTACAGGTTTAAGGTCAATTTTCTTCTTTTTTGATGCAAGGAATTCCCTTGAAACTTCGTCGCAGTAGTAGCCGTAGGCAATGATGCCAGGGCGAACCATGTCATAGTGGAATTCCGGATTGTTCAGGGTTGCTGCAGAGTTAGAGCAGTGGCAGATGCCAGGCTCAATGCCCATTTTCCTTATGGATTTAATTGCTGTATTGAATTCTTCTGCCTGGCGCTTTGTGTATTTTACTGCATCCTTGGAAATGCCGTCGCTCAAGGCAAAATGAGTTCCCGTACCGCCCAAAACAAGAACGCCTGTATTTACGATTTCCCTTGCAAATTTACCGGCCTGCTTTGGAAGGCATCCGATTCTTCCCATGCCTGTATCAACGGCAAGATGGACTGGAAAATCCTTGATTCCAACGCTTTTGCAAACCCCGGCAAAAAGCTGGATGTATTCGCTGTCAAAAACAAAAGGGGTAAGTCCGTAGCGCACTGCATCCGGAATTTCGTCTGGAGAACACAGGCTAAGCAAAAGGAGCGGTACCTTGATTCCGTTTGTACGGAGTTCGATGCCTTCGTCTACGGTTGCAATCGCAAGGTAATCTGCGCCTGCATCTACTGCCACTTTTGCACAGGGAACTGCTCCGTGCCCATAAGCATCAGCCTTAATGGCAATGCACATCTTAACATCTTTCTTTAATGTATCTTTTATTGAAGCAACATTGTGCCTTAAATTTTCAAGGTGAATTATAGCTTTAGTGGTTCTCATTTTTATCCCCAATTCCTTTATTTTAGTTTATTGTATAAAATGTTTAAAGTATATGGGTTAGGCAGAAATACAGATTATTGGGAATGAGTGTTTTCGGAAATGGCGTTGTAAAATGGGCACTTTCTACTGACATGGCCAAAAACATATTTGGAGGATTACATGGAAAAAATCAGGCGCCACATAATATTTTACGGTAGGGTGCAGGGGGTCGGTTTCCGGTGGCACTGCAAGAATTTTGCCGGTGCAAAGGGGCTTACTGGATGGGTGCAGAATCTGCCTGACGGAACCGTTGAAATGGAAGTGCAGGGAACTGAAGAAAAAATAAGTGCACTCATCGGTTACATGGAAAGTCGTCCCTACGTAGAAATAGACAGGTTTGAATCAAAAAACATCGATCTTGTAGCAGGTGATTTTGGATTTTATACTAAGGAAAGCTGGTAGGAAGTGAAAAAAATATGCCCAGAAGGGGACTTGAACCCCTACGAGGTTTCCCTCTCTAGTACCTGAAACTAGCGTGTCTACCAATTCCACCACCTGGGCAATAGGTTAAATAAATATATAGAATATAATACCAAGTGTCAATTATACAGATTCTAATATGTGCAGCGCTTAAAGAAAACAACGCAGATGATGATCAGCGCCGCAATGCTTGCCAGGAAAAGCCATCCCGGGACATCGTCGCCAAAACCTGCATTTTCGTGTTTCTTGAAGGCGAATTTAATCATTTTCTTGGATTTTCTTGAAAGCTTGTGTTTCCTTCCGTCCAAAGTCTTAGATTCCGGTTCGCCGTAGATTTCCTCGTGGCTCATTGCGTAGTGGCAGCTTGGACATCCGTGCAGAAAATCCCTTACCGTGCCGATGTGACCGCAGTTAGGGCAGCGCACGGCGGCAAAGAATTTACCGCATTTTGGACAGAATTTTGCGTTGGATGCAACTTCTGAACCGCACCCTTCGCAAAAATACTTAGCTTTTTTCTTCTGTTCGGCCATTATTCAGTTCCAAGATTATCAACTGTGTAGTCGTAAATCTGCCAGATACCGTCACGCTGGCGAACATAGTAGGTATAGCGCTTGCGTTCCTGGAACTTGTCGTTCTTGAACCATTCAAGGACCTTTACCGTACCTTCAGTCTGTGAATAAGTTGTTGTTTCGATATAGAACTTTGATGGAATTGCAACGATGTCGTAGTCAATTCTCTGGAGCATAAGGTCTGCACGGAAGGCGCGGAGCATGTCGGCTCTTTCATCTGCACTTACGGAATTGAACTTTCTGCTTCTTGCAGGATCGCGCTTGAGCATTTCTTCAAGGTCCATGTAGAGGAAAAACTGGTCCCAAAGTGACTTCTGGCGGGCAATGATTGTCTGTTCGATAACCTTATCCGGACTGATGTCTTCTGGCTGGAGCACGATTGCGCTCTTTGATTCAACAGGAATTGCGTTTGAAGCTGCTGCTGAAGGACTAGGGCGGATTTCAAGACTCAATCTGTTGGAAC
>JAUNCR010000045.1:6336-14859 GCA_030526505.1 Spirochaetales bacterium | reverse complement strand
TTGACTTGTTTCTGTAAAGTTCAGGGTAGAATCTGAGTTCAACATAGTAGATTGACGGGTCCTTGATTTCAAGGTAATCCTTAAGGTTTTCGCGGAAAGAATATTCTTCACCCGGTTCAAGGGTGATTTCGCGGAAATATACAGTCTGGTTTGTTGTTCTCTTTCTGATGAGGCCCTGTGTTGAAGGAAGCTGTGTCTTCTTTACATTGAAGCCGATGAAATCAACGGAGAACATCTTGTCGTCTGCAATCTTGAACCTCATTGTTTCTGCAGTTGGGTTTGAAACAGTGATGTAAACATATACCGGATTGCTTTCCGAATCTCCCGGATAATACATGGTTCTATCATAGAATTTGATGGAAACTTCTGCCTTGTCCTTTGTCTCTGCAAATACTGAGTGGGCAAAAACCATTAATATTGCTATAATTGAAAGTAATGTGCGTTTAGCGTTCACAGAAATACTCCCTGGGGCTTAAAGGCCTCTATTTGTATTTTAAATTTAGTCCTGTGCTTATTATCGGATGTTTATGGAAAATTCATTATTAAAATCGCTTTTACCTTTGATGTCTTCCTGCAAAAACCTTCATCAGTGCGCTTCGGAATGTGCTGATGCCCCGGAAGATCTTTTCCCAAGTCAGATTTCCGGCTTAAAGGGAAGTTTGAATGGCTTTTTTGTCAGCCAGTTCATTGACAGGGTTGCCCTTAATGAAATCCATGCCATGCAGTACGAACAGAAGCACAGCCAGTGGCAGAAGGATTATGTCATCGTTGTTTCCACCCAGAAGGATGCTGAAGAATATGAAAGCGACCTTAACACCATCCTTGGGGATGCCGTTGAAGTCTACAAGCTTCCCTGGTGGGGGACCGTTCCTTACAGGCCGATCAATACGGGCACTGCGATTTTTGGGGAAAGGGCCGGTGTCCTTGCAAGGATGGCCAACAGGAATCCAGCCAGCGGAAAGCCTAGAATCTTCATCTTGACCCAAAGGTCTCTCTTGACTCCGGTTCCTCCTGCAGACTACATCAAGAATCTTTCCATAATATTGAGGAAAGGTCAGGAAGCAGACATTGAGCAGATTGCCTCTAAGCTTTCTGAATACAACTATCTCCGCGTTCCTAAGGTCAATCAGAAAGGGGAATTTGCCGTCAGGGGTGAAGTCCTTGATGTTTTCATAAGCGGCGAAGACATGCCGGTCCGCATTCAGTTTGATTTTGACGAAATCATGCAGATAAGGACTTTTGATGTCGAAAGCCAGAATACAAGGGAAAAAATAGAGCGCCTCATCATTTATCCTATGAAAGAGGTTGTCTGGACTGATGAACTTATTGACCGTCTTGAAGCTGCCTTTGATGCGGAAGACCAGGGCGGCATTAAAAATGACTTTGCCCAGTATGACAGGGCACGGCGCAACGGAAAACTTCCGGAAGAAAAGGACGGCATTGGGGTTGAAGAAGAGGTTCAGTCCATAAACAGCCCGGATTTTAAGGTTCAGACCGTGCATCTTGCCCTTACGGATGATGCAAAGAAAGAAAAGGAAAGGATTCTTACGGAGCTTAGCGTTCAGAGGGAATCCATGGGGGAAGAACTGTTCTACGGCATCCTCTGGGAAAAGCAGAACTGCGTCCTGGATTATCTGCCAAAGGATACTCCGGTGTTCTTCTATGACTGGGACCGCCTTCTCAATGCAAAAAAACTTCTGGATAACGAATATTCGGTTTCCTACAGGACTGCAAGACAGAAACTTCCTGTTTTCCTTCCTTCCGTAATGCAGATAGACTTCTATGGACTTGTAAACACAGTTGAAAGGCTCTTTGCCTTCAGAACCCTGGACACCTTAAGCAACAGCGGCGAAGAAGAGCAGAAGCTTACGGAATTTTCCATTGCTTTTAATTCTTCCCACACTGTTGAATGCGAGGCTTCCCAGAGTTATTTTGGAAACATAAAGTACTTCAAGGAGCAGATGGAGCATTACCAGAAGGAAAAATGGCACATTTTCATTTTTGCAGACAATGCAAACCAAGCTGTCCGCGTAAATGAACTCATAAAGGAATTTACTGAAGTTGAGGACAACAGCCTGTTCCCCGTAACGGTTCTCCCTTGTGCCATAACCAATGGATTTTCCATCACCGACGAAAAGCTTCTTGTCATTCAGGAAAACGAGATTTTCGGACGCAAAAGGAATCAGCCTAAATCTACAAGAAAGGTTCGCTCCGAAGCCCTCAACAGCTTTGTGGACCTTAATCCAGGGGACTATGTTGTCCACGTCACCTATGGAATCGGCCGTTTCCTTAAGATTGAACGCAAGAAAGTCAACGGCATGGAAAAGGACTACATCAAGATTGAATATGCCGACGAAGACATAATCTTCATCCCGATAGAACAGGTGAACATGGTCCAGCGCTACATCGGCAGCGAAAGCGAACATCCTCGTCTGGACACCATCGGTTCAAAAAGCTGGAGTGCAAGAAAGGCCAAGGTTCAGAAACAGGTTGAAGAAATGGCGGAGCGCCTCATCGACCTTTATTCAAAGCGCCAGGCAAGCCGCGGTTTCCCGTTCCCGAAGGATGGAGAATGGTCCGTTGCCTTTGAAGCAGCATTCCCTTATGAAGACACTCCCGACCAGTGGACTGCAACACAGGACATTAAGGCTGACATGGAATCTTCGGTTCCAATGGATCGCCTTGTGTGCGGTGATGTAGGTTACGGAAAAACTGAAATTGCAATGAGGGCAGCCTTCAAGGCCGTAATGGGCGGAAAACAGGTTGCTTTCCTTGCGCCGACAACAATCCTTGCAGAGCAGCACTATGAAAACTGCCTTGAAAGGTTCAAGAACTTTCCGGTTTCCATTGCACATATGTCCCGCTTTGTAAGCCCTGCGGAACAGAAAAAAATCCTCAAGAAAGTTGAGGAGCATCAGGTAGACATCCTCATCGGCACCCACAGAATCATTCAGAAGGATGTAAAGTTTGCAGACCTTGGACTCATGATTATAGACGAAGAACAGAGGTTTGGTGTAAAGGACAAGGAAAGGCTTAAGGAAATGAAGACCAACATCGACAGCCTTGCCTTGAGCGCCACTCCGATTCCAAGAACCCTGCACATGAGCCTCCTTAAAATCCGCGACATGTCCCTTCTGACAACGCCCCCTCAGAACAGGCAGCCTGTTGAAACGGCCATTGAAGAATACAATGCGGACAAGGTGGCTTCTGCCATCAGGCGGGAAGTTGAGCGCGGAGGTCAGGTTTTCTTCCTGCACAACAGGGTTGAAAGCCTTATGGAAACAAAGATAAAGCTTGAGCGCATTGTCCCTGAAATGCTCATTGAAGTTGCGCACGGACAGATGACAAGCGACGAACTTGACGACATCTTCAGGAGATTCAAGATGGGCGGATTCCATGTACTGGTTTCCACCACCATCATTGAAAACGGAATTGACATTCCTAATGTAAACACAATCATCATTGACCGTGCCGACATTTTTGGCGTAAGCCAGCTGTATCAGCTTAGGGGTCGTGTAGGAAGGTCTGACAGAAAGGCATACGCATATCTTTTCTATCCTGAAAACAAGGTGCTTAATGAAGTTGCACTCAAGCGACTCCAGGTAATCAGCGACTTTACTGAACTTGGCAGCGGTTTCAAGATTGCCATGAAGGACCTGGAAATCCGAGGAGCCGGAAACCTGCTTGGAAGGGACCAGAGCGGAGAAGTGTGCGCCGTAGGTTTTGAAATGTACCTGCAGCTTCTGAATGCGGCGATTGAAAGGCTTTCCAACAGCAACTGGCATGCAAGCGAAGATGTGCTTCTTGAACTTGAATACACCGGCTTCATTCCGGACACCTATGTCAGCGATGCCCAGACAAAAATGGAACTCTACAAGAAGATTGCTTCAATAAATACTAACGGTCATTTGTCTGCCGTTGCGGAAGAAATGGAAGACCGCTTTGGACCTGTTCCGGAAGAAGTGCAGAGCCTTTTGAGCCTTGCAAAAATAAGGATTATCTGCAACAAACTATCGATTAGTAGTCTGAAGGAAAAGCAGGGCATGGCAATGATTGAATTCAGCAAGGTGGCAGAAGTCAGCATGGACAAGCTTATGAAACTCATCCGCACCAACAGCGACAGGGTGAAGCTTGATCCGCTCAAGCCAAATTTCCTTATGCTTAAGACCGGTTCCATAGACCTTAAGAGCAAGGCCGAATTCATCCAGGAAAAGCTTGAAGCATTGCTGTAGCCTGTTTGTAACTCTGCTTGATGTCGACATGAGGCCATAGCAAGTACGTATGGTCGAAGCGTAGCGCACCAATCGGCGCAGCAATACTATCTTCGTGCATAACTTAAGTAAAAAAAAAATCTACTGAATGCTAAACCTAGCGTTAGGATTTTATTTTCAGGCAGAATTCCATTTCTTCGGAAACGGAAAACTCAACAGGGGAATTATCAAAAATTCCTGAGATCAAGGCCGTCATTAAAAGTGTCCAGTAAAGGGGAGATGGATTTCCTTTTTTCTTCCATCTCAGTTCCTTGTCTGTGGTAGAAATGAATTGGTCTTCTGAAAGGGTAATGTCAAGGGCGCAGGTTCTTACAATGCCATAGGCCTCATTCAGGTTTTGCGGTTTGTCTATTCCAAGGTTCTTGCCTTCATTGTGAAAGTAGTTTTTAAGGACTGTATCAAAACCATCCCCAAGTTCAAGGATTTTTCCGGATGCAAGTTCAAGCCTTCTGATTACCATGCCTGCATAAAGTTCCAGAAACTGCAAGGGGGCTCCCTGATCTATTACGGCTTCATATTCACCTTCAGGCATGGCCCCGCAATTCATGTCCATGTAATCAGCAAATTCCGGTCCGTACTTCTGGGCTGCAAAAGCAACGATGTCCTTTGCCATAAAATTAAATAGCCTGATCCTGTCAAAAAATCCGCGATATTCCTGTTCTTCCATAGTAATTTCTAAATCCTTAGGGTATATTATATATTATTTGAAGGAGATATTATATGCACAAGAAAAGTTTTTTATTAGGTGCTTTTGTCAGCCTTTATTTTATTTCGTGTACTTTTTTCAATCAGGTGGGGCTTTCTTCTTTGAAAGTTGTATTGCCTGAAACTTCTACTCGCGGACAGGGGGCTGAGAATGTTTCTTACTATGAAGTAACCGCTTCGTGTCCTTCGCTTCATTATAACGAAATGTGTTCAACAAAAGGAAAATATACTTCTACTGTCGAATTTGAAAATCTTTCCGATGGAACATATACAATATCTGCAAAAGCTTTTGATTCAGAATCAACTTTGATAGCGGAGGGTAAAAACACAGCAAAAGTAACTTCTGGCAGCACTGTAAATGTAACGATAGTTCTTGGAAAAGTTTTAGGAAGCCTGAATTTCCCTTATGCTGTTTGGTCTCAAAGGCGTAGCGGTGGCTCTTACTTTTATTATACAGACTTGGCCATTAGGGAAAACGTTCAGGGAATTGATGTAATAAAACCTATTGGAGAATGTATTGATTTTACATTCGATAACAACAGGAATTTCTATTCAGTTATTCATGATGGTGTTAACCAGAATTACAAGGTTTTGCGCTATGAATATAACCCAGTGTTGCACAATTATTCATCTGGTGTTCAAGTTTTCTCATCATCTACAAATATCTACCTTTACACAGATGTTGATAGAAATGTCATTTACATGAGGGATCAGGGGTCTGGAACTTTAAGTATAGGAGAATATGATGCAAACACCGGCCGCATGAAAACAACCTATACTGGAAATTCCGCTAACTTCGATAAGTTTGCAGTAAAAAACCAGAATGTCTATGTACCTTACAACGGAGAGATCATGCTTTATGACAAACTCTATGCTGAAGGAACGACATTGACGGAGACTATCACCATAAATGGTATTACATATAATGTGGGCCATACTTTTACAGAAAGCAAGATTTCTACACTTGGAGGCGGTGGTCCAAAAATTACGCTTTTGGGTGCAGGATCTGTATTAGACATTGAAAATTCCAGCAATACAGAAATTACGGACATTCAGGTTGTAGGCAATTACCTGTATGCTATCATTGCAAATGTTAACAGCGGATATTATTCCCGTGGATGTGCAGTCAAGCTTTTGATAAAAGAAGACGGTACCCTTGAATATAAGAGTAATTTCGGATGGTACGAAGAGAACGGTTTAAAATATGATCCTTATTCAGAAAGCAACAGGGAAACTCCTGAAAGTTTTAAGGCCAAATATTTTGCAGGTCCCGTAAAATTCATTGCCATTAAGCCAAAGGAACTTGTAATAGCTGATGACGGCGGATACTACTACAAAACAGGTCCTGATGCTGTTACTGGTTCAAGGGCTGGAAACATCAACAGAGTTGTTACAATAGATTTGGAAAATTTCATCGGAATAAAATCTTCTACGGATATTGAAAACGCAGAATTCAATACTGTGACTTACTATGAAGATGACAACGGAAGTTCCTTTGAAGCTTTGCTTGTAAAACAGACATCGAATTAATCTTGTTGTTCAGTAAAAGAAAATCTGTATCAGTCTGCATTCCTCTCTATGGCACTGAAGAATATCTTCTCCGGTGCCTAGAATCCGTTTCCAAACAGAATTATGACAGGGCAGAAATCATTGTTGTAGACGACTGTTCTCCTTCCAGAAACGAAATCTCTGCAAAAGAAATTATTGCCCGGTTTAAGAAAACTTCAAAAATTCCCGTAACTTACATTCGTCATAAAGAAAACCTAGGCCTTGTAGAAGCGCGCAGAACCGCCGTTTATGAGGCAAAAGGCGATTACATACTGATTCTTGACAGCGATGATCAGCTTGCAGACGGAGCAATTAAAGTTCTGTATGAAAAAGCCCTGGAAAGCGGTGCAGACATTGTTCACGGTAAGGCTGATGCATTCTTTTCTGAAACCAGCCTTGCGGAATTAGATGAACAGCAGACTGAAAATTACAGGCAGATAATTCTTTCAAAAATTAACAAGGTTAACTTAGGGGAATTGTCCGGAGCTGACATTCTTTCAGGCTATTTTGAAAATTCAAACCACGGAGGAATCCTCTGGGCAAAACTTATAAGGCAGGAAGTGTACCTTGAAGCCTTTTCTCACATACCGCCAATTTTCTGTACAATGGCAGAGGATGTGGTTCAATATTTCTGGATTGCCAGCTGTGCAAAAAAATATGCCGGAATAGAGGATGTTGTGTACATTTATTCCATCAATACGGGTATTTCAAGCCGAACAAAAATAGAATCCTTGGATCGATGGGAAAAGGTCTGTTCAACTTCCAGTGTTTTTACTGCAATTTACACTGAACTGCAGTCCATGGAAGAATCAGGCCAGAAAATCCTTACGCCTAGACAGCATTCCTATCTTGATGGCCTTTGCAGGTTCTACATAAAAAACAATCTTGCCCAGTTAAAGTCTGCCGTAATACCGGAACTCCAGGAAGAAGCCAAAAGACTCCTTTATGACTACTGGGGAGAAAATTTCGTAAAGAAAATCGAAAGTGAAACAGCAGAATAAATTAGGACTTGCCTTAAAGATTCTTCTTAAAGCGTTCAACGGCTTCCTTAAGGCTGCCAGTTCCTGCCTTTAAGCTGAACCAGAAATGTACCTTTTCCTTTCTTTCCTCGTGAATTGCACGGAGCTGGTGCTGTATGTTTTCAATCCTAACGATGATGCCGCTTTCCTTTGCCGCCTTTCTCAACTTAGTCATTACATTCATGGTGTAGCTGAAGTCGCTAATGAGCAGGCCAAAGAAAAGTCCCACCACAAAGCTGAACCCCAGGTGATATGTAAACCAATAGAGCCAGTTCTGTACCCTTGGATGAATCAGGAAATAGTAGGCTGCACTCAAAAGGTACCAGAAGAAGGTGTAAAGGGGACAGATTATGCCCTGAAAATTCCCCCAGCATTTTGAGTAGTCCCAAAGCTTAATTTTCATCCCCTTAATGAAGATTAAGCCTGCAATGTATTCAAAAATTGTGATGGAACAAGCCATGAGCACAAAAAGTACAGTCTTCTGGAGCCAAAGTTTTTCTATGAAGCTGACATCAATAAGGCTCAGGAAAAACATTATGGTAAGGCTGAATCCATAGAGCGGCAGGTAGGGACCGGTCAAATAGCCAGGGTTTATCCATTTGCGCTCAGGATTGTTGCTTGAAAAAAAGCGCCTCCATAGGAGTTCTATAATCCAACCGCCAATGCTTCCTGCAAAAAACAGGAAGGTAACAACTAGAAAAAGGTTCATGATTTACTCCAAATGCTGCAGTTCAATTGCAATTTCTTCCATCTCTTTATCGGTCATTGCAATGTTTTCCGCCACTCGTTTAAGTTCGCGGCGAACGCTTTCAGGAACGCTTGTAGTTGTCTTGTAGCGGAGTTCATGCTCCAGCGTTGCCCAGAAATCCTGTGCAACAGTACGGATCTGTATCTCTACTTTTGTATCGATAATACTGTCTGAAAGAAAGACTGGTGTGGTGACCAGCATATGATAGCTTCGGTATCCGCTTCTCTTCGGA
>JAUNCR010000045.1:0-6326 GCA_030526505.1 Spirochaetales bacterium | reverse complement strand
GGATTTCAACCTTAACATTGTGTGTCGATTCCGAAAGGTAAACCGGGATTTCGATTACAAGATGAAGGCTCCTGTAGCCGCTTTCCTTTGGCTCAATGATGTAATCCTTTTCTTCAACCAACCTGATGTCCGGATGTTTAAGAAGCATGTTCCTTATATTGTATATGTCCGATATGTAAGGGCATATTACGCGGACACCGGCAATGTCGTTAAGGTTCTTCATCATTGAAGCGAAGGTAATCGGAAGTCCTTTCCTTTCCAGTTTTTCAATAATGCTCTGCGGGGTCTTGATGCGGGATTTTACAGTTTCAATTGAATTCCTTCGGCCGGCAATCTTGTTTTCCTTATTCAGGATGTCCAGTTTGGTTTCAATCTGCTTAATGCCGCTTTCATATATCATGATCATCTGCTGGTACTGCATTGCCAGCTTGTAGAAATTGTTAGGGGTTGAAACCGAGTTCTTGATTATGGAAGGTAGTGTAGCAGGTACATGAATGTTAGAATTTTCCATTTTTAATTATAAATCTCCTTTATTAAAAGGCCGTGTCCGTAAAAATTTAGGCAACTGCTTAGTCAGCAATGGCATTCACTCACACGGCCTTACTAATAAAATAATCAGAAAAGCCTAAAGTTACAAACGAGGAAACAAAAAAAAGAGGAAATATGCGGAATTTAGTATAGAAAAGTAGACTGTTTAAGAAGGTTTCTAGGAATAGTCAATGGATTTTCTATTTTCTTGCGTAAATCTTGAAGTATACTGATTCCTGATGCATTGCCTGGTAATAGTCTTTCTGGTCTTTCAGGAAGGTTCTCTTAAGGTAAATGTTATCCTGAACACCGATGGCAACCTTCTTTGAAAGGGAAACTTCGGCGCCAACTTTGATCAATGAAACCAAAGCCCATCCTTCGCCGGAATCCGTTCTTTCTGGACCGAATTTATCCTGTTTAAGGTGATAATAGGTTGGGTTGTCTATGTCGTAGAAGGCGTAGTTGTGCGCATTGAAAAAGAGGTAGCTGTTGTTTGCAGTTATGTATCTGAACTTCAGGATGTTTTCAACGCCAAAGCAATAGTGGTAGTCGATACCTAGGGTTGTCTGCTTGGTAATTCCCTTGAAGTAGTAAAGGTCGTCGTTTCCACCCAATGCAATTCCGTTTGCGTGGATTTGCCATTCGATTTTTGAACCGCTGTCCTTTCTGAACCGCTGCTTGAAGGCAAAACCCGGTGCACAGGTGGAAATCATGTAGGAATCGTTGATTTCAAAGTCATAAACGAACTCAAAGGCAACCGTCGTGTCGATTTTTTCACCGAAATCCGGGGCACGGGAAAGAATGATTCCTTCAGAGAAGATTGAATAGTCCTGGACTGGGCCATTGTAAGAAGTGTCCCACGGAGAAACGCCTGCAGAAAGTTCCAGTTCAAACTGGGAATAAGGATCATTTGAGTCGTGTCCGTAAGGATCGTTATAGGTGACATAAATGATAGGGGATGTGAAAAGGGGAGTATGTTCAAGCTGATTGTACCTGTACTCGCTGTTGTTCAGGATTTTCATGTAGTTTGAAACTGTACCCATTGAAAACTGTATCCCAATTTCAAGCTCATTGCTCAACGGGCCCTGTGGTTTCTGCCTGAGGAAGGACTGTGACCAAAGTCTTGCAGGGTTCAAGCAAAGTCCAAGGAGTCCTGAATACTGGTCTGCCTCAAGGGAAAGCCTGTGGAGGGTTTCACCAACGGCAATGGCTCCCAAAGGGGAATAAATGAAGTCGTTTCTTGAAGGAAGTTCAGTTTCCCCAAAGTATTCCCATACAAAGGAGTTGATTGTGGCATAAGCGAGGGCTTCGTAGAAACTAAGGTTTGAGGCTCTTGCACCAAGGAAAACCATACCTTCCTGAACCGGATGAAGCACAAGGTTTGTCTGGAAATTGTCGATGTCCCATTCTGTATCCTTTCTCCATACATATTTCCAGTCATCCAGGGTAATCTGTGCCCATTCCTGGACATTTATATATCTTGAAAAGCCAAGGATACAGCAATCCCAGAACAAGGCACCGGCTGCAGGGCTAATATAGTGTTTTTTCCCGTCGTTTTCATGGAGCCAGCCATTCCAGTCATAGCCAAAACCGGTGTTTGAAGGCTGATTTACAGAAACTTCGGTTTCTGATTTAGAATGTGATTCTGATTCGCTCTGGGCGGAAACAGAAAACGATGCAAAAAAAAGAACAAGCATCAAAGAAAAAGTAATCTTCCGCATAATGCAAGCATTTTAGTTTAAAATGACAATATATAGAAGTATTTTTACAATTTTTTTTATTGTAAGGAATAAAATTCTAAAGAATGTATTAATAGAGCCTAAAGGGGCGGAAAATTGACGTTTACGCTTACTACGACATTGAACATGGATTATTTAATTATTTTAGTAGACAGAATACACATTATAGAAAGTATTATGTAAGGGGGACCTAAGTGTCCGTCAATTTTGGGCCCCCTGGGAGCTCAACAAAGCAGTTTCCTCAGAAAGAGTATGACCAAGCCTATGAAGCTTTAATTTCTGAAAACTACAGATGGCTGGACTGAAGATGACTGGAAAAATTTGTTACCTTGGAACATAAAAAGAACCCCAAGGTGTCTGGATAGCTGGATGTGAGAAGTAAAATTGTTGCTGAAATGAGTAATGGTATTTTATTCATTCTCCTTGACCTTGGACTCATATCTTTTCAAATATTTTTTTCGCTCCTGGCTATTTGTCCAATCAACACGATTTAGAAAATCTGAATAGCGAACATATTCAACTTTGAATTTTACTCCAAGTTCATCAAAGAGATTTCTGAAAGTAAGATTTGCAAATCCAATATATTCAAGACCTTCTTTTTCCTCTACATGATACTCATCACAATCATAATCCCATACAATATTCAGAAGTCGTATATATGCTGGAATCTTACCCTTATTTTGCACACACCAATTGTATATACCTAAAATATGAATAGTCATTTGAACTGCGTCATACCGTTCATAATGAACTTCTTTCTCATTAGCATGAAAATCCTGTGGTACTCTGGCAACATCTTTGAGTACCTGTGTAGCTTTTAATGTACTGAAAGTAACAATATGTCCAACATTATTGTTTCCGTACAGATCTCTTGTATGCTGGATAATTTCCTGCCGGTAATCGAAATCCATATCAACATCAAAATCTGGCATGGAGACCCTTTCGGGATTTAGAAATCGTTCAAAAATTAGCTTATATCTGATTGGATCTATGTCTGTAATAGTCATTGCATAAGCAACAATAGATCCGGCCCCAGATCCTCGTCCAGGACCTATTGGAATATAATGCTTGGGACAGTTGTTTACATTGTCCCAGGTAGATTTTGCCCAGTTGATAAATTCCCATACTATTAAGAAGTAACCGGAAAAACCCATTTGAAAAATTATTCCAAGTTCATACTCTGTTCTGTCTCGGATTTCCTGCGTGATTTCTCCATATCTTTTTTTAAGTCCTTCTTCAACAAGATAACGGACATAGTCATCCTGGTCTGATTTGTAATCATCACCGTGAGTACAAAACTGTTCCGTTAATTGAAAACGAGGAAGACAGTCTTTTAATTCCTGGGTTTTATACTGCGGAATTGTAAGATTACACATATTAGCTATCTTTATCGTATTTGAAATGAGTTCAGGTAGATCAGGAAAAAGAGAACGCATCTCACTTTCTGATTTTAAATACCATTCAGCCCTACCATCCCCCATTTTTCTTCTGGCAGGATCGTCTAAAAGTTGTTGAAATCCAATGCAGCACAAGGCATTCTGAGCTTCAGCATCTTCTTTGTTGCAGTAATGAACGTCATTTGTCAAAACCATTGGGATATCAAGCTCCCGCCCAAGTCTGATCATCTTTTCATTTGCATATCTTTGTTCGGGAAGGCCATGATCTTGTATTTCAATATAGTAATGGTCAGGTCCAAAGATTTTTTTATATTTTAGGGCCAGCTGTTTTGCTTCTTCATCCATATCATTAAGAAGCAGTTGTGGAAGTTCTCCTTGAATACAGGCGGAAAGACAGATAAGTCCTTCGTGATATTTTTCAAGAAGTTCAAGATCAATTCGAGGCTTAGACCAAAAACCATCTTTGTATGCAATTGAAGAAAGCCAGCACATGTTTTTGTAGCCGGTTTCATTTTCACAAAGCAAAATCAAATGGAAATACTTCTTCTTTCCGCTTCCATAAGGAACAGGATTCTGCTCTTTGTGACTTCCATAGGCAACATAGAATTCTTCGCCAACAATAGGATTTATTCCATTTGCATGACAGATATGCTCAAAATTCAATACACCGAACATATTGCCGTGATCAGTTAATGCAATTGCCGGCATATTCAGTTCTTTTGCACGAGCTATAAGAGTATCGATCTTAGATGCTCCATCACAGATTGAATAATCGGAATGAACATGTAAGTGTACGAATTGAGAAACCTGTGTTCCTTCTGGTGCGAGTGGAAATATTGTGATTTTTGCCATCTGTTACCTCGGAAGAAAAGGTAACAGGGTTGACTCTCACGGAATAAGAGCCTATATAAATTTGTTTAGATTTATCCTTGAAAGATACCTGAAATATGCATCCACTGTTTCATTTCCAAAAAATATGAGGAATAAATTTTATCCTTTTCCATTTCATATAAACTTCAAATCTGTCTACCAGAAAATCTAATTAAAGTCCTTATAAACATTCGCCAGCTGATAAGTATGACCGTAATGTTCAACGAATCGTTTCAAATCATCAAAAGTTATGCTTACAGAAGCTGTATTTCTCAGTGGATGAATAATAACCTTTTTGCCTTCAAAGTTTTCATCAAACAAAACTTTAACCGAACGCTGGGTATCGAACATAATGCAAAGTGGTGTTACTGATCCAGGTGTGATATTCAGATATTTCATCAGCTCATCAGGATTACAGAAACTTAGTCTACTGTAGCCAAAAGTTTCAGCAATTTTCTTTAAGTCTGCCCTTTTGTGCAAATCTAGACTCACCAGACCATAGTTGTTGTTTTTGTCTTTTACGAAAAGGTTTTTTACATCGGTTCCTTCAAGAGTGATTACAACATCCTTGGAATCTTCTTCTGAGAAAATTGCTTTGTGTTCCTGAAGTTCGTATGGAATGTTCAGGCTGTTTAGTATTTGAAATATCTGTTCCATTTATCGCTACTCTGCTCTTTTACTCATACTTAATTCCGAAATAATTCAAGCTGACCTTCATAGCATCCTGACCGGTTAAACAGGTATCTCTCAAATAGCCGCGTTCATTTTTCCATTCTTTGATTCCACGGTAATAGAACATCTTTAATTCCTGTGTAATGATAAAAGGAACGATATTATGCTTGAGACATTCCTTAAACATAATCAAGCGGCCTACTCGACCATTTCCGTCTTGGAATGGATGAATTGATTCAAAACGAACATGGAAATCAAGAATATCGTCAAAGGTGATTTCGGATTTTGAATTATAGTCAGCAAGTAAAGATTTCATTTCTGCAGCAACATCTTCAGGTCGGACAGTTTCGCTGCCACCAACTTCATTTTCAATCATCTTATAATCCCCTACTTTGAACCAGGATTTCTGGGCATCTGTAGTTCCAGTTTTGAGGATATAATGCAGCTGTTTTATAAAGCTTTCGGAAAGTTTTGTGTTTGCACCTTCAATGGCAAGATCTATACAACGGAAATGGTTTACAGTCTCAACAATATCATCAACCTTTACTGCAGCATCTGTAATACCAAGAGTTTTAGTTTCAAAAATGAATCGTGTCTGGTCATGTGAGAGTCTTGAACCTTCAATGTGATTTGAATTGTATGTGAGGTCAATCTGAATCTTGTGGTAAATACCACCATTCAGACTAGAATCTTTTTCACGTTTCAACACTTCTAAAAGAGTTGGTTCTTTGTTTACATGACGGGTTTTGCGGCTTGGTTTTTCTGCATCTGAAGGAATTTTCCAGGTCTTTCCATCCAGTAATGCACCTGGAACCCTGCCCTGTGCACAGTAATTTCGAACGCTGCGGATACTTAATTCCCAAAGTTTTGAAGCTTCTTCAACAGAAATATATTCAATCTTTGCCATAGGCAAATTATATCACGTTATCGGCAAAATATAAAGAGATTTATAGGTTTGCAAATTAGTTATATATTGCCGATAAATTGTTAGTTTTGCCTTTACCAGCCTGGCATGCTTCTGCAGATTTGTATTTAGTCACCCATGCAGACAAAGTATTTGGTTTAATGCCGTATTCTGGAGCGAATACTGTCTGTGATTTTCCTGACTGAATGTATTCCT
>JAUNCR010000044.1 GCA_030526505.1 Spirochaetales bacterium | reverse complement strand
CCGCAAACCTTGCGTTTGCGTCACCGTCTTGTGCGACGGTGACGAAGAATATATATAATATTCCAAAATGAGTCAAGAGAATTTTTGCGAATTTGCATTTTTTTTAAAATTTTTTTTTCAAGACCAAGCATAAAAAAAATCCCGCAGGCATATCTGCGGGATTCTGTTCATTTACAGGATGATTTTACTTTGCCTCTTCATAATCGACGCTTTCAGTTTCGGCAGCAGGCTCCGATTCCTCTGCACTGTCGGCTTTCTTTGCTTCTTTCTTATTCTTCTTGCTCTTCTTGGCATCCTTGTCAACGACTATGTCAGAAGGTGCTTCCTCGTATTCGGCATCTTCTGCGTCTACTGCCTCTTCGTAGTCTGAATCTTCAGCCAACCCCTTGGCGGAAACAGTAACAGATTCATAAGCCTTCTGAATTACACCTTCATCCATGCCATCCACCAGTTCCTTGAGCTGCGAACGGGTAAGGTAAATCATTGTGCCGCTGTGCTGAGGAATTACATCACCTTTCTTTTCTTCCGAATTTGCAGGCCTTACCTTGATGCAGAAATAAGGGGATTTTTCCACGAAACAGTATCCGAAGTAAACCTTTGGATGAACTGTTGCAGAATCACTGAGCAGCTTCCAGACAAGTTTGGTTCTTGCGGCACCGTAGGCCTCCACAAATTTCTTTGACTTGCTGAGCTTCTTAGCTTCATAATCCCGAAGGTAAAGTTCACAAGCCTTGCGGAGGGTATCCCTTCCGTCCTTGTCAAAACGGAGCGATTCCTTGGAAGCCAGGTCATTTCTATAGAAAATACCGACGCTTCCGTCTTTGCCGTAAAGCTTTACCGTATATTCCGTAGCAATGAGTGACGAGCCAAAAGTTTTCTTCATTCTGAAAACACCGTCGGAAATGTCCACCTCATCGAATTTTCCGATTTTAACCTGATCGATGTGATCCTTGACATTTTTCTTTGCCGAAAAACCGGACAAACAAACTGCCGCAAATACTAATGCTGCCACAATTTTTTTCATTCTATCTATTCTCCAATATTTTTATATGCGTTTAACGGTTCCGCCTTGATTGCGGACTTACTGATCCAAATCCATGGAATTGAGCAGTTTCTTAAGTTCTGAAAGTTCTGCCTTTGTAAAGGTAACTCCCTTCCCCATCTTGTTATGTTCAGGGTCCCATGAACGAATGTCATACTTTGCAGGACGACCACCCCATGAAACAAAATTAAGCTCCAACTTCCATCCAGCCTTAGATTCAGAGAGAACTCCAAGTTTCTTTTCAATTACAGGTGGTGTAAAATCTTCAGCCATAAATGCCTCCGTCTTTCATATCAATAAAACAACAACATTCTATAGAGTTACATAGAGAATAGACAATAATCCTGAAAATTTCAATTTCACCGAAAAGAAATAAAGATATTTGAATTTTTTCAGAAAAAATATTATCTCCATTTTCTATTATTGCCGAAAATATATGCATGTAGTAGACTTTATTTAAGTAATAATTCCTATCGGGAGGATACAATGATTAAAAGAAAATTGGTAATGCTCACAGCTGTTTTTGCTGCAGCATCACTCCTCATGGTTTCTTGCGGTTCAAAGAAAGAACCGGAACCAGCACCAGTAGAAGACACTGTTGACAACACAACTACAGATTCACCTGACACAACATCCGAAAACGACACAACAACAGACACTTCAGATTCAACAGGCGGAATCGAAGGAATCTGGAATTCCCTTGATTCAATGAGAAGCGACGCAATCAAGGCAGGCGCTGACAAGGCTGCACCAGATGCATTCAAGGCTGCTGAAGACGAATACAACAGACTTAAGAATGGCAACGCATCGGAAGAAGAACTTCTTGCACTTAAGGCTCGCTATGCAGCACTCAAGGCTTTTGCAGACGCAAAGGCAAAGAAGGAAAAGATCGATTCACTCGGACTTGCTTCGTACAACCAGAAGGTTTACGACGAAGGCTCTGCCCTCATTGCAGAACTTGATGAAAACAAGGACATCCCATCCGCAGAATTCAGCTCAAAGGCAGTTGCAGCAAACGCTTCGATGACAGCTGTTCTTGAAGCAGGACTCAGGGCAAACGCAAGGGAAGTTCGCGGAGAAGCTGTTGCAGCACAGAAGAAGGCAAACAGCGTAAAGTGCTTCGTTTCCCGCAAGGCTGAATATGATGCATTCGTAAACGCATTCAAGACTGGTGACCAGAACTTTGTAACAAAGAATCCAGAAGGTGCCCTTGAAAAGTACACAAAGGCAAAGGAAGGATTTGAAAACCTTTACGCAGAAGTTTCTGCAGCACGCGCAAAGGCACAGGCAGCAATCGAAGAAGCAAAGAAACGCGTTGCAGCATCTGAAGGAACAGCAGTTCAGGCTGACATCGACAAGCCACTCGGAAACGAACCTGTGGAAGGAATCGAAGCAGAAGAGACAAAGCTTCTTGAAGACGATGACTATTCACAGGCAGCAAGTGCTGAAGTTGACCTTACAGACGAAGCTGCTCCAGCAGAAGACCTTGTTGAAAAAGTTGAAAACGGAATCAACGCTGCCCTTGACGCATTGGAGGCTAAATAATGAAAAAGATTATTACTTGTATTGCAGCCGCTCTTGTTGCAACAACTGTTTTTGCCGCCAGCTACAAGAACAACACTTACCAGAAGCTCGCCCGTGAATACACAATCAAGGCTGAAAAGGCACTTGATGCAGGTGAATACGCACTTGCTGAAGAATACGCAGCAAAGGCAAAGGAAAACGCTGAACTTTCCGACCAGTACATCAACCACATGCTTGCAAAGGAAAATGCAGAAAAGAACCTTAATCTTGCAAAGAACAGGGTTGCATTCGTTGAAGGCATCCACGGAAAAGAAAACTATCCTATCGCCTACGAAGCAGCAACAAAGGCTCTTGCTCAGGCTGAATCGGCATTCGCAAAGGAAGACTGGGACAATGCAAACGCATATGCACTCCAGGTTCTCGACATCCTTTCTGAAGTAAAGGAAATCACACCTCTTCCTAAGTACTATGTTGTTCGCCCATGGGCAACAGACAGGGACTGTTTCTGGAACATTTCAGGCCGTCCATACGTTTACAACAATCCATACCTTTGGGAAAACCTTTACGAAGCTAACAAGCAGGCTCTTCCAAAGCCAAATGATCCAAACCTTATTCTTCCAGGCATGAAGATGGAAATCCCATCATTGACTGGCGAATACCGCGACGGAACATACAATCCTAAGACAGAATACGAACCATACAAGGGTCGCTAAACCATAGTCTTGGAAATAAAGAAAGCCTTCAGTTCTTGCTGAAGGCTTTTTCATTTTAAATTCAAATTGATTTTAATGAATCTGTTACAGGGACCTTGCCATGTAAAGGGCTGCGGCAGAACACATGAGTGCATGAGGATATTCTGCAGAACCCATTTTTTTCAGGACTTCTTTCTTTGGAAGTTCCAGGTAATCAAGAAGCTCATCGTGGTCAAGTTCCTGCTTGCCACTGAACGTCAAACCGGTTGCAAGATAAACATGAAAATGATTTGCAAACAATGCAGGGTTTGGATTCATGGAGCCAAGGTGAACAAGGCTCGATGCTGTTGCCCCTGTTTCTTCAAGGAGTTCGCGGGCAGCTGCCTGTTCCGGGTTTTCACCTGCGTCAATAACACCGCCAGGAAATTCAATGCTGAGTTTTTCTTCTCCGTGGCGGAACTGTTTTACCATCAGGAAATTGTCATCTTTTTCCGCAATGACAATGACCCAGTCCGGACATTCATTAACGATGTAATCGCCAGCAACGCCGGAAGCGCTTTTATTGTGCCTTGATGTAACAGTGAACACGGGAGTCTTAAAAAGTTCTTTTTTTGACTCCGTTGTCCACATCAATTCTTCGTCAGATTTCATTCCCCAATCCTTTCAAAATTGATTATTCTACCGTAACAGACTTTGCAAGGTTGCGTGGCTTGTCCGGATCAATTCCGCGGAGGACTGCACAGTAATAAGCAAAAAGCTGAGTTGGAATTACAGTCAAAAGGCTTGAAAGTGTTGATGAACATTCAGGAATCTTGAAAACTTCGTCGGCCTTTCCTTTGAATGCCTTTTCATTCTGGGTGATTACAAGAACCGTAGCACCGCGAGCCTTTACTTCATCCATGTTTGCTCCGATTTTGTCGTAAAGTAAAGGTTCGCTGGAAATTGCAACGACAAGGGTCTGAGTATCAACGAGGGCAATTGGACCGTGCTTCAATTCACCCGCAGCAAAAGCCTCCGAATGCATGTAGGAAACTTCCTTAAGCTTGAGGGCACTTTCAAGAGATGTGGCGCTGTCAAACTGGCGGCCAATATAGAAAATCTTGTCCCTGTTGAACTGCTTGGAAGCAAACTTCTGAATGATGTCCTTGCCGTCAAGAATCTGCTGAACTTTTTCTGGAATTGTCTCAAGTTCTGCAAGAAGTTTTGATGCCTCTTCATCAGTCAAAGTTCCCCTGAGTTTTCCGGCCTTTATTGCAAGCATGTACATGCAGAGCACCTGAGTCGTATATGCCTTTGTTGAGGCAACGGCAATTTCAGGCCCCGCAAGAGTATAGATTACATCATCAGCTTCACGACTAACAGTTGAACCTACGCAGTTTGTAATGGCAACAACCTTAAGTCCGTTCTGCTTGGCAAGGCGAAGAGCACTCAATGTATCTGCTGTTTCTCCCGATTGAGATACAACGATGAAAATGTCATCTTTATCAAGGATAGGATCACGATAGCGGAATTCCGAAGCAACATCGATGTCAACTTTCATGCGTGCGATTTTTTCAAAGGCATACTTTGCAACGACACCGGCGTGATAGGCTGTACCACAGGCTGTGATTACAACGCGCTTTGCATTGCGCCATGCATCATCCATCTTGTTTTCTTCAAAATAAACATCAACAGGTTTTCCAGATGCATCCTTTATAATGCGTGGACGCATTGTATCTGTAAGGCCCTTTGGCTGCTCGTGAATTTCCTTGATCATGAAGTGTGGATAGCCACCCTTTTCTGCAGCTTCCATATCCCATTCAACATGACTTGGCTGCTTGATGATTTTTTCACCTTCAAAATTGAAAAGGTCAACATGATCGGAATAAAGAACTGCAAGTTCCTTTTCGCCAAGATAGTAAACATCGCGGGTATGCTCAAGAAGAGCCGGAACATCAGACGCAATGAAATTTTCCCCGTTGCCGATACCGACAACAAGAGGACTTTCCTTACGGCAGCAAATGATTCTGTCAGGATAATCCTTGCACAGAACACCGAGGGCATAGGAACCTTCAAGAAGATGGATTACCTTCAGGACGGCTTTGAAAATATCTTTTTCTTCCCTATATGACTTGTCGATAAGATGAACTACAACTTCGGTATCAGTCTGTGACTGGAACACTACGCCTTCAGCCTGAAGTTTTGCTTTCAGTTCTGCGTAGTTTTCGATGATTCCATTATGAACGATGGAAATGCTTCCATCCATGTTTGTATGAGGATGACTGTTGGTATCGCTAGGCTCGCCATGGGTTGCCCATCTTGTATGCCCGATGCCGATATTTCCCTTTATGAAATCCGCAGTCTTTTCATAGATTGCCATTTCCTGCTTTTCGTATTCAGGGCTTGTTCTTGATGCAGTGACAAGTTCACCTGTAATTTTTTCACCAAGATTTTTAAGGGCGCCCTTCACTTTTCGAACGACAATCTCGTCAGCTGTATAAACGGCAACACCTGCACTGTCATAGCCACGGTATTCCAATTTCTTCAAAGCCTTAATAAGCACGGGAGTAGCATTTTTGCTTCCGATATATCCTACGATTCCACACATAATTTTAATATACTCGAAAAATGAAACAAATAGAAGTATTCCCCGATTCTTTATGCATTTGCCTTCTTATGATAGAATTGAATTGATGCTGCGGAAACTATTCTTTTCATCAATGCTACTTTTCTCGATGCTAATGACAGGCCAGCTGGCAGCTGCAACTCTAAAGGATGCAGAGGCAAGAATACAGACCATCGAAACCTACAAGCTCATTCTTGCATCGGGCAACAGCGACTATGCTTTCACGCAGGAAGAGATTTCCCGCATCAATTCTATGTACGACGAATTGGAAAAAGATGTCTATACAATTTCCACAAGGGACGGTTCCCTTAACATGGAAATAGGTGAATATGACATTGAAAGAACTTACTGGCCGGTTTCCTTTTCCGGATCCTATTTTGAAAAGCATGTGAGCATTGAAAAAGACATCACCCTCCTTTATTCAACCCTTATGGAAAGACGCTATGTGGCAGAAAAAGACATGGCTGACTATCAGAGGAGGGACTACGAATTCTATGTCACTGAATATGAAACTAAAATCCGTTCCGGAGAAGAAGTCTTTCATGCAGAAATACATTTTAAGATCCAGAAATGGGTTAAGCCTTCGCAGTACAGGTTTGTACCGGAAGAACTTGTCCTCTATAAAACTGCAAAACAGGAAAGAGTCATAGACACAATCAAAGATTTGCCGACTGTAATATGGTCCTACAAACCTGAAATCGAATACAGGACTAAGAAAGAAATCGACGCAGACTATCAGAGGACAAAGAGAATCCTCTATGCAGAATCAAGGCAGGCTGCAAAAAATGAAGAGGACGAAGTCATTTCGGAAGAAGACAATTATACGGGAAGACGAGCCATTTACTTCAGCCTGGACACATTCCGGAACAAGGGCTCGGACCCAAACTCCCCTTCCATTTCAAAAATCGAGCTGAACAGTTTTGACGCGGCGTTGACCTTTGGAATAGGAAACTATGTCTTTGCGGGACTTGAACTTTGCTTTGACCTTAACGACCAGACAAAGAAGACTATCTATTCCTTTGGAGGGCTTCTTGGCGGAAGCATCGAGCTTTTCAAAATATTCAGGCCATTCATTCAGACTGGCATTGCCTTCCGTACGGACGACAGGCTGGTATACAAGGCGGGAGCCGGACTTGACCTGATCATCGGCCACATGCTGATAACAGGCGCCTACAACCACATATGGAACAATTCCTTCTCTTCTTCAAATGAAGACTCAACGGAAAAAAAGAATCAGTCCTTCCATTCCTTTTCCATTGGTTTTGGAATCACCTGGTAACTTCGGGGCACAGGTCCGAAAGAACACATTCACTGCACTTTGGATTTCTTGCCGTACACACATAGCGGCCATGCAACAGAATCCAGTGATGGGCATGAAGGGCATATTCTTCAGGAACAATTTTCAAAAGATCCTTTTCAACTTCCAGCGGTGTCTTGCCTTTGCTTAACCCCAATTTGTTTGCCACGCGGAAAACATGGGTGTCCACAGGCATGGTGGGTTTCTTGAACCAGACATTCAGAACCACATTTGCCGTTTTCCTTCCCACGCCCGGAAGCGTAACAAGTTCTTCAAGATCGTCAGGCACAACGGAATTGTATTTTTCAATGAGTGCCTTGCTCAATTCAATGACATGCTTTGATTTGTTCTGGTAAAGGCCGATTGGTTTTATATAGGGGATGAGATTTTCCTGTCCAAGAGCAACCATTTTTTCAGGAGTATCTGCAACTTTAAAAAGATCTTTTGTTGCAAGGTTCACGCTCTTATCGGTGGCCTGGGCAGAAAGAACAACTGCCACAAGCAGTGTGTAGGCGGAGGTAAAATCAAGCTCAGGAAGAGGATTGGGATTCCCGTTCCTGAGTCTTTCAAATATTTCTTTTACTTTTTCTGAACGCATTTCTTAAGGGCTTCAACCTTGTCTGTCTGTTCCCAAGGGAATTCCTTGCGGCCAAAGTGACCGTAAGCTGCAGTTGCAGAATAGATTGGGCGCTTGAGGTCAAGTGTCTTTACGATTCCGGCTGGAGTACAGTCAAAGACTTTCTTTACAGCTGCTTCAATGTCTGCAACAGGATATTTTTCTGTTCCGAAAGTTTCAACCATGATTGAAACAGGATATGGAACGCCGATTGCATATGCAAGCTGAACTTCTGCCCTGTCTGAAAGTTTTGCGGCTACGATGTTCTTTGCAATGTAACGGGCCATGTAGGCTGCAGAACGGTCAACCTTTGAAGGATCCTTTCCGCTGAAGGCACCGCCACCGTGACGACCCATTCCACCGTATGTATCAACGATGATCTTGCGGCCTGTAAGACCTGAGTCTCCGTGTGGACCACCAGTTACAAAGCGGCCTGTTGGATTTACATAGAACTTTGTCTTTTTATCAAGAAGTCCTGTTGGTTCAAGAACAGGCTTGATGATCTGCTCGATGATTGTCTTTTCGATTTCCGCATACTTTACTTCAGGAGCATGCTGATGGCTTACAACAACTGTGTCGATGCGGACTGGCTTGAATCCTTCGTACTCGATTGTAACCTGAGACTTTGCATCAGGACGGAGCCACTTGATCTTTCCGCTCTTGCGAAGCTTTGCAGCCTTGAGAAGGATCTTGTGGGAATACATTACTGGAGCCGGCATAAGTTCTGGAGTTTCGTTGCATGCAAAACCGAACATCATGCCCTGGTCGCCTGCACCCTGCTGTCCCTTGAACTTCTTTAGTCCTGTACCGACAACACCCTGGTTGATGTCTGGTGACTGTGTGTGAATTGCATTGAGGACTGACATTGAATCGCAGTCGAGGCCGAACTCTGCATCTGTATAGCCGATTTTTCTTGCTGTTTCGCGGGCAATTTTCTGAATGTCCAAAGTTGCCTTTGTTGTGATTTCACCGCCAACAAGAACCATACCTGTTGTTGTGAAAGTTTCGCATGCTACATGGCTTTCTGGATCCTGACGAAGACATTCATCAAGGACTGCGTCTGAAATCTGATCGGCAACCTTGTCCGGGTGTCCTTCGCCAACTGATTCTGAAGTAAATAAGTAATGATTTTTAGAAACGATAGTACTCATATAGAGCCTCCTGTTTAGCAATTAGCGCCTGCAATTTGGATAAATCGGCGTTTAGAAATGTACCTTGAATATAATGAATTCTTCCCATAAAAGCAACAATAAATGAGAAGTAAAACACAGTGGAGTTATTGTATATTTTCATTAAAAATTATAAACTATTTTAAGTTATTCAGAGTTTTTTACAAGATTGAAGAACTTGTTTATGCATTTTAGAGGAGAAAAAAATGTCATTAAAGAAGACTTATTCAAAAGATAAGAAGACATGTACAGTTACTTTTACTGTAAAGGCAAACGAAACACACGGTGCTGAAAAGATCACTCTTGCTGGAGATTTCAACAGCTGGAGCAGCACAGACACACCTCTCGTAAAGGGAAAAGACGGTTCGTTTTCTGTAAAGGTTAAGCTTGAACAGGGAAAGGAATATCAGTTCCGCTACCTTCTTGATGGAAAGCATTGGGAAAATGACTGGGAAGCAGACAAGTACATTCCAGCTCCATTCAGCCATACAGACAACTCCGTAGTAATCTGCGAACAGAAGTAATTCATCTTTAGATATATAAAAAAGACTGCAATTCATTTGAACTGCAGCCTTTTTTTTGCCCGTCGGGATTTTTAAACATTCCTTTCGATGATTCTATACATCGGAGATTCACCCGGATGAAGTTCAAGCACATGCCTTTCACAAGGAAGGACTTCAGACGGATCATGAGTAACATGGAGCAAAGTCGTTGTTCCTGTTTCCGCAATTGTCTCAAGAAGATTGAGGATTTTTTCGCGGTAGTTTTCATCAAGGCCATGGCAAGGTTCGTCAAGGATGAGAACCCTAGGTGACTTTACGGCAGCACGGAGAATGAGGATTGCGCGCTGTTCTCCGTAACTCAGGTTGCCGAAGGATTCATTTTCACGGCCGGCAAAACCAGCAAGCTTAAGCCACGCCTTTGCAACGGCAATTTCATAGTCTGTTGGATTCTGATAAAGTCCTATGCTGTCGTGAAAACCGGAAATGATTACATTCTGAAGGTCTGTCCCTCCAACCATGCGGTATTCGACATGAAGGCGGTAGCTTACGATTCCAAGCTGGCGCTTTATGTCCCAGATGGTTTCCCCTGTTCCGCGCCTGTTTCCAAAAAGATAGACCGGCTCACGGAAAACCTGCATGTTGTCTCCCGTAATGAGTTCCATGATGGTTGTCTTTCCGCTGCCGTTTGGTCCGCGAACAAGGTAGTGGTCGCCTTTCTTAACTTCCCATTCAAGGTCCACAAGAACATGATGGTCTTCCCAACCTACATTCACCCTGTCGAATTTTATCAGGCTGTCGGGAACGGCAACTGAATTGATGTCGTCGGAAATGGCCTTGCTTTCACTGCGGATTTTTGCAAGTTCTGCAAGAAATGCTGTCTTTTCAGATTCCCTTGTAGCCGCCTTTTTTTTCTCTTCTTTTTTGAGCAGGAGTTCATATTCTTCCCTTGGGCCGCAGAAAGAAATTTTCTTATCCTTGAATTCAACCACCCTGTTGATGGAATCAGGAATCTCATGGAACCGTTCCATGCAGAGAATGATGTGAGGGAAATCTTCCTTTCCTGAAAGCTGCTTTGAAACAATTGTCGTAAAGAATTCCAAAAGGATTCTTCTTGACTCCGCATCCAGGCCCGCAAAAGGATCGCTCAAAACAAGGAGCTTGCTGCCGGAAAGGAGTGCACGGCAAAGAAGGGTCCTGCGGATTTCTCCTGTGGACATGTAGCGCAAGCCGCGGTCAAGGATTTTTTCCACACCGCAGAGCTTTACTTCCGCCATGGTTTCAAGGCGCCAGGCAATTTCCGGAAGGGGCGCATTCTTTTTGCTTGAACCGCCGAGAACTTCCGAAATGTAGGCACGGCCAGTTCTACCGATGTCTTCCTTGTCCATGTATTCGCTTTCATCACGGTTTCTTTCTTCTTCAATGAGGGATGCAGCCTCTTCCAGGGAAACAACTGCAACATTCTTTTCAAAGCAGTTTTTGCAATCCTCATCCAACCCGCTGTTAGGAGCAAAGGAAAGCTGACCTGCAAGAGCCTTTACAAAATCAGCCTTGCCCCCTCCGTTTGGGCCAATGACGAGCCACGATTCACCCTTTTTGAATTCCCAACTCAATTCAGGGAAAAAGGTCTTTATCTTGTTCTGTATCCTGCAGTTTCTTAATGTAATCAATTCTTCTGACATAGCAATATCCTAAACGAAAGAAAGTTTATCACTTTGTCCCTAATTTTTCCAATGATACATACCGATAATAGAAGTAGAATTCTATTTTCTTAAGGAGGAAATACAATGAAAAAATTAGCTTTGATGGCAGCCACAGTTCTCATGACAGGAAGTCTTTTTGCCTTTGACAATGACCTTCTTGAATTCAAGGGAAAGCCAGAATCCTACACAAAGACAGAATATTCAGTAACATCAAGATTCGGAGAATATTTCCGCACCGTATCAATCAAGCATGTTCACACATTTGCAAATGGACTCAGAATGGAAACAGTTTCATACAGTCCAAAAGATGAAGTTCTTGATTCGGTTTCTTACGAATACACAGCAGGCAGAAAACTCAGTGCAGAAGTATGCAAGGATGCAGAAGGCAAGGTAACAAGAAAGCTTGTTTACGAATACAGCGCAGACGGAAAGATCAAGTCTGAATCGGCATACAATGCAGAAGATGTACTCACAGGAAAAAACATCTACAAGCACGAAGCAAACAAGACTGTTGAAAGCCTTTACAACGCAGAAGGAAAGCTTGTTAGCCGCACAAACCATATTCTTGAAAACGGAAAGGAAGTTGAAGTTGCATATTACTTTGGCGACGGAACACTTTCCCACGCAGAAAAGTACACATACAATGACAATGGTGCCGTAGCCCTCATCGAAAACATCGATTCAGAAGGAAAGAAGGCAGGCAAGACAGTTTACCGTTACGATGACAAGGGTGCCATTGCAGAAATCCAGATTTATGCAACAGACACAGACCTTATCGAACGCGACATTTACAAGACTGATGCAAAGGGAAATCCTACAAAAGTAAGCATCTACAGCATTGCAGAAAAGTTCGGTTCAACAGCAAACGAACTCATCTCAATCACAGACTACACATACGGTGCTTCTGCAGACGCAAAATAAAAATTAAACTGCATGTTTTAAGGTCCCATTTCAATTGAAGTGGGGCTTTTTTATTTATGGCGGCCTCTGCGTGCAGCAACAATTTTCCCGCCAACTTTATTTTTCTACCTATATATAGTATTCTGAAGTTATGAATCCAGCATTTTCAAGGCATCTTCAGAACATTGAAGATTCAATAAAAAACTTTTTGCCTTCTCAATCAGAACCTGCATGGCAGAAGAAAAGTTTTGGCGTTTTACCTGAAGCCGTAAAGGCTGAACACATACATCCCCTCATTGAAACCACCCGTTCCCTTGTGGATCTTGGCGGAAAAAGATGGAGGCCCCTTTTGCTTGTCCTTTGCGCCCGTGCAAGTTCAAGCGAAGGTAAGAAAACTGAATCTGAAAACTTTGCATACAACCTCAGCACACTTGTTGAATTTGTTCACACGGCAAGCCTCATCCACGACGACATTGAAGACAAATCAGAATCCCGCCGCGGAAAACCTGCAGCATACATTACCTACGGAATGGACACTGCCATCAACGCAGGGTCATGGCTTTACTTCCAGGCACCAGTCTGCATAAACACACTGGACTGCGATGATGCACTTAAACTCAGATTGTATTCAACCTACGCAGAGGAACTCCGCCGCCTTCATCTTGGACAGGCAATGGACATCAAGTGGCATAACGACAATACAAAGGAACCGACTCAGGACGAATACATTGCAATGGTAAAGAACAAGACTGGAACCCTTGCTTCCCTTTCCGCAAAGATCGGAACCCTTGCCAGCGGCGCAGATGAAGAAACCGTTGCAAAGGCCGGCATCATTGCTGCGGAAATCGGTGCGGGTTTCCAGATCATCGACGATGTAATAAACCTTACCACAGGAAATCCTGGAAAGAAACGGGGCGACGACATTGTCGAAGGCAAAAAATCCCTTCCTGTACTTTCCTTCATAGAAAAGAACAGGGACAGCAAGGAAAAGGTTGCAGCCCTCCACAAATGTTTTGAAACTGCTGGCAAGGATGGAATCAACAGTCCTGCTGTAGAAGAAGCAGTCCTCATGCTTCTTGAAAGCAATGCCGTAGAGGAAGCCCGCTGCAAGGGAATCGAATACATCAACAGTGGATGCGAAAAATTTCTTGAACTCTTCGGAAAGGAAAATCCTGATGCACTCCTCATAAAGGAACTCTTTACATCAATGATTCCTCCTTCCGTAAAAGGAGAAATACATGCTTGAAAGCAGCGAACAGCTCAACAACCAGGCTGTAAGGCTTGCCTTCAAGGGAGAGTATCCTGAAGCAATCGCATGCCTTAAAAGAGCCATTACCGTTGAAAAAGAAAACTACCTCTTGTGGTTCAACCTGGCATTAACTTACAGGGACGCCGGAGATTTTGAAGCGGCAAAAAGTTCCATGGAATATGCACTCAGACTCAACAGAAAAAATGAGGATGTCATTGAAGCCCTTGCAAACCTTTGCATCAGCATGCAGCTTTTTGACGATGCAATGTTCTATTGCATTACCGGACTTGAAGTAAACGACATGAACCCTCACTTCTGGAATACGGCTGGAGTCATTCATTTCCAGATAGAAGAATATGCTGAAGCTGCAGATTTTTTTGAGCATGCAGTTTCAATATCACCACACTACTACGACGCACTCTACAATCTGCGCGACACCTATGAACAGCTGGGAAACAGAACAGGCTTTGAAGAATGCAACAGAAAACTCGAAGTTTTCAAGGGAAGAATGTAATGGACGAAAAGGCACTTGTAGTTTCAATTGAAAATGGAATTGAAGCAGTTCATTTTGAAAAGGAAGAATGCAAATCCTGTACAACTGGATGCGCAAAAATAAAGAACTCATTTGACATTTCTAATCCGCAGAACCTTGATGTAAAAAAAGGTTCCGTTGTAGTTATAAGGGCCAGCAAAAAGGCTCAGGCCATTCAAGGACTTCTTGCTCTCTTCATTCCTTTCCTCTGTTCCATTGCGGGCTATCTTCTTGGGCCTTCAATTGCTGGTCTTTTCAGAAAGACTATTTCAAATGATGCAAGGGCGATTTTTGTCCTGCTATTTTTGGTATTATCATCTGCCATTGTATTTGTAATCACAAGAAGAAAACCTATGCCAGGGAAACCGGAAATTGTTGAAGTGCTTTAATATCATTCCTGCAATTTTATTTTCCTCACTTTTATTACCGTCATGTTCCCTTAAGTATGATGAACCGGTGAACACCAAGAGTCTTTCTCCGGAACTTCAGTTTACAAAGGTCGACTACAAAAGATACAAGGGCAAAAAACTCGACACTCAGATTAAGGCGGATGTTCTTGAGCGGTACAGGGACGACGGATCTGCCTATGCAAAAAATGCCGCATTCTATGCCTGGAATGAAAAATCGGAATTGACTACAGAGGGAAGCTGTGCCCTTCTTGGAATAGATTCGCAAAACGACATCTACACCTTGTTCAACAGCATTTTTCTTCATAATATTGAACAGAACTTTCAGCTTAAGGCCACGAACCTTAAGTGGAACGGAAAAACAGAACAGCTTTCATCCGGCAAAAATGACACTGTTTACCTTATCCGCGACGACATAGAAATTGAAGGCACAGGTTTTTCAGCAAGCGGCATTTCACGAAGTTTTACTTTTGACGAATCCGTTTCAGGCGTCATCATAACCGAAGACAAGGAAACTGAAGGAGAGGAAGAACAACATGAAGAGATTCAGTAGCGCAGTTGCAGTTTTAATTCTTGCCCTTTCCTCTTATGTCCATGCAGAAAAAATCACTTTCAGCGCCAACAAGATGAGCGGTGTTGCAGGAAACAAAAACAGCATTACAACCCTCAAGGGGAATGCAAAGGTCAACACCAAATCAATGGATATAAATGCAGACTACATTGAACTGTCCGGAAAAGATTTCAGAATGATCAAGGCAGAAGGCAATGTCATCGGGAAAAACACGGAAAGCAACCTGGACTTTACCTGCGGGCGGCTTATCTATGACAGGGAAACAAAAATTGCGACCCTTGAAAATGATGTTAAGCTGACTGACATTGACAACGATGTTGTTGCTCAGGCTCAAATCATTGAATACAACCAGGATTCGGAAATTGCAGTAATGCAGATTAAAATAAACCTTACGCAGAAAGACAATGTCTGTACTTCCGCATACGCCATTTACAAAAAGAAGGAACAGATTCTTGAAATGAGCGGAAATCCAAAGATCGTGCAGAACGGTGACACATTCCGAGCCCAGACAATCAAACTGGACATGGACTCTCAGGAAATCACTTTGTCAGGAAGAGTCAAAGGTTCTGTCGTGACAACGGCAAAGGACGAGGAAGAACAGACCGATGAAAATAAAACTGCAGAAACTGGTGCACAGCCAGAAACTGCCGAAAGCAATTCAAGTGCAGAAGAAGTTTTGAATCAGGCATCACCGGAAGAAAAAGAAACTGAAAAGGAAGGAGAGAAAAAATGAGCGACATCATGACGCAAGAATCTGGCATTTTGCAGAATCCAGCCGAAAAGAAAAACACCCTCAGAGTTTCTTCCCTTTACAAATCTTTCGGAAGAAAACGCGTCGTAAAGGGAATCGATTTTTCCATGACAACGGGGGAAGTACTCGGTCTTCTTGGTCCAAACGGCGCCGGAAAAACTACAACCTTCTACATGATTGTTGGATTCTACAAGCCTACTGCCGGGGACCTTTTCCTGAACAACGAATGCATTACAGGTCTTCCAATGTACAAGCGCGCCCAGAACGGAATTTCATATCTTCCTCAGGAACCAAGCGTTTTCCGCAAGCTGACTGTGGAAGAAAACATCTGGTCCATTCTTGAAACCAGAAAAGACCTTACTAAAGTACAGAAGCATCAGAAACTTGAAGAACTCATTGAAGAATTTGCCATAGGAAGAATCCGAAAGCAGCAGGCCTATACCCTTTCCGGTGGAGAACGACGCAGAACAGAGATTGCCCGTTCCCTTGCCATTGAACCAAAGTTTCTTTTGCTGGACGAACCTTTCGCCGGAATCGACCCCATTGCAGTTGCAGACATCAAGGGAATGATAAAGCTGCTTGCAAAACGAGACATCGGCATCCTCATTACCGATCACAATGTCCGCGACACTCTGGAAATTACGGACAGGGCCATCATCATTTCTGACGGAACGATCATTACCCAGGGAGACAAGGAAAAAATCCTTCAGTCTCCTGAAGCCCGTGAAATCTACCTTGGTAAAGACTTCTCAATGTAATTAAGAAATAAAAAGGCAGGAATAAAAAAAGGCCCAGGTAATCTACGGCACAGCGACCATCCTCATACCGTTGCTGTGTTCCCACTCTGGCGGGGTTTTGAGGCGGCCACTTGCATAGCACCTGGACCAATGACTAGAGTATATTTTTTAATCCCTGTTGTGTCAATTAAGCTGTGTTGCTTGCCTTCCTGAAAACCGCTCCCGTCAGGAACCGTGACAAGCCTGCTAGGTGCTCCCTTCGTGCTGCACTAAAGCTTCGGGCAAGCCCTCAGATCTGTATAGCGTCGCAAATCGCAGTTTGCCCCGAACCCTGACTCCGCGGTTTTCAGGTATCCAATGTATCTGCAGCCTAATCACCCCAAATAAAAAACATACTCTTGCCAAGTCCTCGCATAAAACTCCCGTCAGGAACCGTGCCAAGCCTGCTGGATGCTCCACTATATAAAATATTAATAATTATCAACGGACACACATTCTGATATAATAATGTCATGAAAGTAACAATGATCGGTATGGGCGCAGTTGGCACTGTGGTTGGAAAAAGGCTTAATGAATATCTTGGCAAAGAGAACCTTGAATGCATTGCAGAAGGAAAAAGGCTTGAAAGGTATTTGTCAAAAGGCATATCAGTAAACGGTGAAAGAATTGATTTCAATTATGTTGCGCCTGAAAATGCAAAGGTTGCAGATCTTATAATCATCGCAACAAAAAACCTCCAGCTGCAGGAGGTTCTTGTGCAGATAGAAAAATCTGTGGGTCCCAATACTGTCATTCTTTCACTCCTCAACGGCATCCAGAGCGAAAGTGAAATTGCTGAAAAATACGGCGAAGAAAAGACACTTTACGGCTACATCGTAAACTTAAGTTCCACAAACGAAGGAAGCGTAATCACCTGCGGCCATGAAGGAACAATCTATTTCGGTGAAAACGACAATTCAAAATCGGAACGGGTTCTTGAAATAAAAAAACTCTTTGATGAGGCCGGCGTAAACTCCATCATCCCTGACGACATCCACCTTATGCAGTGGAAAAAATTCCTGCTGAATGTTTCCTGCAACACAATCTCTGCCCTTTGCCGTCAGACCTACAAGGGATTCAGAAATGAAGTTACCCAGAATCTTGTGCGCCAGTGTGCAAGGGAAGTAGTTAAAATTGCCAACGCAAAAGGAATCGCCCTTACGGAAGAAATGATAGAAGACAACATCAGGATGACCGCCGCATTGAACGACGACGGGAAAACTTCCATGTTCCAGGATGTTGAGGCAAAGAGGAAAACTGAAAACAATTTCTTCTGCGGAACCATCGTTCGCCTTGGAAAGGAACTTGGCATAGAAACACCGGTATGCGCCCTCCTGCAGCAACTCATTGAATGCGTGGAAGGCTCATTCTGATTGAAACAAAGCATATAAAGCATTATATTTGAACAAATACAATTTAGATTTTTAAGGAGCATTCCTATGAAAAAAATTATCAGCGGCAAAGTACGCGAAGTTTATGACCTTGAAGACGGAAGAATGGTCATTGTTACAACAGACCGCATCTCGGCTTTTGATGTAATTCTTCCAACAATGATTACTGACAAGGGCAAGGTTTTAAATGCTCTTTCAAATTTCTGGTTCAACTACACAAAGGACATCTGCGCAAACCACATGATTTCATCTGACCTTAAGGACATGCCAGAAGAATTTCAGAAGCCTGAATTCGAAGGCCGCACAATCCTCGTTAAGAAGCTCAAGATGGTTCCTTATGAAGTAATCGTTCGCGGATATATGTTCGGTTCAATGTACGAAGCATACAAGAAGGGGGAACCTTTCCTTGGACACAGCTTTGACAAGGAATACCAGCAGGCAGAAAAACTTGCAGAACCAATCGTAACACCTTCTACAAAGGCAGATGAAGGCCACGACATCAATGTTACTCTTGAATACATGAAGAATGACCTTGGTGAAGAACTTGGAACAAAGATTGAACAGGCAGCCCTTGCAATCTACAAGAAGTGCTATGACCACGCATACAAGAACGGAATCATCATTGCAGACACAAAGTTTGAATTCGGCCTTACAGAAGACGGAACTCTTGTTCTTGCCGATGAAGTGCTTACTCCAGACTCAAGCCGTTTCTGGGACCTTTCAAAGTATGCTGTTGGCTCAAGCCCAGCAAGCTACGACAAGCAGTTTGTTCGCGACTGGCTTAAGGACAACAACCTTGCAGGAGACCCTAACATCAAGGAAATCCCGGCAGACGTTGTTGCAAAGACAGCTGCAATCTACAAGGAATGCGAAATCAAGATCTGCTGCTAATATAAAACTTGCAGAATAGATTTTAGAAATAAAAAAAGCGTTTGATTTTGAAATCAAACGCTTTTTTTTGCACCAGAAATTACTGGCTTATAAAGTTCTGAAAATAATCTTTCATTGCATCTGCAAAACCGCCGTGGATTTTCTTTTCCATGGCCTTTACAGCGCGCTCCTTAGCCTCATCGTAGGAAACACTGCCTTCCCTTCCGTTTACTTTATAAGGAAGAAGTTGGTCGCCTGTTACGCGGTCAAGGATGAAGGAATCAAGATTGTAGCGGCATCTTGTAGACTTCTTGTCTTTAGTTTCGCTTTCTTCGAAAGTAATCATGCCTGTAAGCACATATCTTGCATTCTTGTCAAAGCTCGAAATGAAACCATACTTTGAAATTTCTGCAACATAGGCGCTTTCGATTCTTCCGTTTACATCACCCTGGAAGGCAACAAACATTGGGATTGTCTTTGCAACTTCATGCCTTTTAGCGGCAATAGCTTTTGACGACTGACACAATGACTTGATGGAATTTGCTTTGGCTGGATCGATAACAGAAAGTCTAGTCCAAAGGTTTTCATCTTCTTCTGCAATATAGCAGGCAAAGTCCAATGTGGAGAAAGTCTCAAGGGATGCATCCCCTGATTCTGCAGTGTGAATCAAACCAGCAACGGCAGCTGAATTCTTTCTGATCATATCTTCAAGAATCTGTGAAGCAGCAACTTTATCCATTACAGCTACAGCGTAGTGGGTTTCCTTGTTGTCAAACCAATACTCCTTGATTTCAACACCGATCAAATTCTTTACATCTACTTTCTTGAGAATCTTCTGATTAAAATCCTCAACCTTTGCACTTGCAACTTTACCGTCTGCCTGTGCCTGAACCATGCGCTTGGAAGCCTGTGTTTCAGACTTTACGGACTGATTGAAAATCGATGCGATTCCGCTTACGGCCTTTACTTCTGCAGTATCTCTGTCAGGTCCAGTACCTACGGCAGCAAAATATTTGTTGGATGGGAAAACACTTGCAGGAGCTTCTACCCATTCCGGCATTTTTGCTGGCTTGTCAGCTTTCTTTTTTGCACCAAAAAGCAGGCTGCCTGTTAAAGAAAACATCAACAGGCAGACAATTACTTTAAGGGAAAAGCAATTTTTATTATTTAGCATCAGGTGTGAATGTGTTGTTTGAATTCAAACATTCTGAAACTATAACTGTTGGTTTTCCTGCAGAAACCACAACATCTGGTATTACATCCTGTCTTCCGTTTGAGTAATCAATTGTTACTACATAAGAACCCGGTGCTACAGTGAAACCAGCTGCACTTGCCTTATGAGGGAAGAAAGCACCCTGACGAACATCAGCCTTTTCAGCTTCAACAACGGCAGCACATGCCTTGTTTACGCCAGCAACTGCAGCTACATATGCTGCTTCTGCTGCAATAGCCTTTAAGCCGGAAGCATTTTCCACTGCTTTCTGAGCAACTACAAGAGTTGTAACTCCGGTTGCAAGGGCTGCAGTATTCTTTGTAATGTTTCTTGTAAGGCTTCTCTTGTATGCACCGTATGCCTTGCTTGCAACATCCATTGCTACGGCTTCATCGAAATCTTCTACGAGTACTGGAGTCTGGCTTGTTCCGTCAGAAAGAGTTACCTTCACAACATCAACTGCATGCTTCTGGTTTTCCTTTTTGAACACTGGATAAGCGACCTTGAAATTGACATTTACCCCAAGAACATTGGCTACTGTCTGCATAGGAAGATTTGAATCTTCTCTGAGTCCAATCTTATCTGTCAAAGCAACAACATCAAGGCGTCCCATTCCTGCTGGAATAGAAAGGTCATCTTTTACAATGTTCTTATTCTTGAGTGCAGAAGAAAAATCCTTTGCATGATCCATATCACCGTTTGCTGCGTATGCCAAAGTTCCAAGATATGCCAGGAATTCTGAGCTTTCATACTGAGGAGCTCCCTTTTCAGAAACATTTTCTTCATTAAAGTTCAATGAAGCATTATTCTTTTCAAGCAATGCGTTCAACTTGCTCTTAGAACCATCATCACTTTCACTCTGTGCATCAAGTTCCTTCTGAGCAGCAACGATGGCTGCAATTTCATCCTTGTAATTACCTGTATATTCATTCATTACACCAATGGCTCTGTCAACTTCGCCCATCTTGAATGCATTAACAGCCTTCATTGAATATGCAAGGATTCTTTCGTAAGTTGTACCAGAATAAGTAACACTGTTTTCACCTGCGAGAGTTGCTTCCAAAGACTTTGCAGCAGTCATGTCCTTTGTAAGGCTCTGCATGTCTTTCTGTACCTGTACAAATTCCCTTGCGGATCCCATGTAATCCTGCTTGTAGAACTGAAGCATAGATGAATCAAGTTCTGTAAGTACAAGATCGGCCTTGCGAACTTCGAGCATTGCAAGACAAGTATTATAATCGCCTCTAGCATAAGCTTCATCAAATGCAGCCTGATCATACTTGACCTTTTTTGACGAAGACTTCTTGCTTTCAGTTTTTTTC
>JAUNCR010000043.1:7724-21566 GCA_030526505.1 Spirochaetales bacterium | reverse complement strand
CAACTGCTGGGCGGCGTACGCGGTCAAAGTGTGGGAAGTTGTCTTCTTCGAATGCTGCTGTGATTTCGAGTGAGCGGTCACCGCGGAAGTTGAAGAAGATTACAGAGTCTCCGTCAACGATTGGTCCAACTGGCTTTCCGTCTTTTGCAACAACGAATTCGTGCATGTCCTGGTCAAGAAGACCTGCGTTTTCTGTGCGGTATGTGTTGATTGCTTCTGTTGCAGATGCGAACTGGCGTCCGTCTGCAAGAACGTGAGCGTGCCATCCGCGTTCAACCATAGACCAGTCTGCACCGTAGCGGTCCATTGTGATGTACATGCGTCCACCACCAGAAGCAATCTGGTAGTCTACATCTGTGAATTCAGCAAGGTATTTTTCAAGTGGTTCAAAGTATTCAAGTGCAGATGTTGGTGGAACATCGCGTCCGTCAAGCAATGCGTGTACGCGGAGAGTCTTAACGCCTTCCTTGTGTGCCTGTGCGATCATAGCCTTAAGGTGATCGATGTGTGAGTGAACATTACCGTCAGAAACAAGACCCATAAGGTGGAATGTTGTGTTCTTGTCGTTTACATTCTTTACAAGTTTCTTCCATGTGTCACCCTGGAACATTGAACCAGAAGTGATTGATTCACCTACAAGCTTTGCACCCTGAGCAAAAACGCGACCACAACCGATTGCGTTGTGTCCAACTTCAGAGTTACCCATGTCGTCGTCAGATGGAAGACCAACTGCTGTACCGTGAGCCTTAAGCTGTGTGTGTGGACAGTTGTTTGTGAACCAGTCCAAGTACTTCATTTTAGAAGCCTTTACAGCGTCACCTTCTTCATATTTTCCATATCCAACGCCGTCCATGATAACGAGGACAACTGGACCACGACGACCCTGCCATTTAGGGTTCTTTTCCAATGCTTCTACAGACATGTGTATCTCCTGTGATTCCGTACTGACGGAATTATGTGTAAAATTTCAAACGCGAATATTATATAGAAAAATCAAAAAATATTAAAGTGAAGGGGTGTGCAAAAAAAAGCCGCCTTTTTCAAGACGGCTCAGCAAATTATTGCAGATTATTTTATTGCTGCATGGAATTCGGACCACGCATGCGTGGTCTCAAGAATCAATTTGCCCGCAGGCCGCGGTCATTTTGCTTTCGCAAAAACATTGATTCTTGACGGTTTGGTAACCTATTTTATTGCCGCATGGAATTCCTGCAAACTCTTGACACCACCTTTTCCTTCCTTGCTTGCTTCGATACCAAGAGCAGCTGCCTTTGCTGCCGCGATTGTTGTGATATAAGGTACCTTATACTTGAGGGCTGCCTTGCGGATTGCTTCTTCGTCGGCAACTGCACCGCGGCGAACTGAAGGTGTGTTGATGCAGAGGCAAACTTCCTTGTTGAGGATTACATCCATTACGTTTGGACGGCCTTCTGCAATCTTGTTTACCTTTTCGCATGGGATTCCGTTTTCTGCAAAGTACTTTGCTGTACCTTCAGTTGCAATGAGTTCAAATCCGAGGGAAGAAAGCTTCTTTCCAACTTCGATGATCTGTTCCTTAAGTGCAACCTTGTCAGAGAGGGAAACAAGAATCTTCTTCTTTTCGCCTGCCTTTGGTGCTGCTGGAAGTTCTGCTCCTGCAGCTTCCTGGCTCTTGAAGTATGCAAGTGGGAAGCTGTCTGAAAGTCCAAGAACTTCACCGGTTGAACGCATTTCTGGTCCAAGAACTGGGTCAACGTTAGGGAACTTTGTGAATGGGAATACGGCTTCCTTTGCACCGTGGTGTGGAATCACCTTGTCCTTGAGGTTAAGGTCCTTGAGTGTTTCACCGAGCATGAGTCTTGTTGCAAGACGAGCCATCTGTGTGTTGCATACCTTTGAAACAAGTGGAACAGTGCGGGATGCACGAGGGTTAGCTTCGATTACGAATACCTTTCCGTCTTCGATTGCATACTGCATGTTCATCAAACCGCAAACATGGAGGTTCTGTGCGATCTTTGTTGTGTATTCCTTGATTGTTGCAAGATTGTCCTTGCTGATTCCAACTGGAGGAATAACACATGCAGAGTCACCTGAGTGGATTCCTGCAAGCTCGATGTGTTCCATTACAGATGGAATGTAAACTTCCTTTCCGTCAGAAAGTGCATCTGATTCGCATTCAAGGGCGTTGTGGAGGAAGCGGTCGATGAGGAGTGGGCGGTCTGGTGTAACGCCAACAGCCTTTTCTACATATTCGGCAAGCATCTTTTCGTCGTAGATAACTTCCATACCGCGTCCACCAAGAACGAATGAAGGGCGGATCATGATAGGGTAGCCGATCTTGTCTGCAGCTGCCTTTGCTTCTTCAAAGTTTACTGCCATTGCGCTTTCTGGCATTGGGATTTCAAGCTTGTCCATCATCTTGCGGAAGAGGTCGCGGTCTTCTGCAATGTCGATTGAATCGATTGATGTACCGAGGATGTTTACGCCTTCATCGCTAAGTGCGCGGGCGATGTTAAGTGGAGTCTGTCCACCGAACTGAACGATAACTCCCATTGGCTTTTCTTTTTCGTAAATCTGAAGAACATCTTCAAGTGTAACTGGTTCAAAGTAAAGCTTGTCTGATGTGTCGTAGTCTGTAGAAACTGTTTCTGGGTTGCAGTTAACGAGGATTGTTTCGTATCCCATTTCCTTAAGCTGCATAGCTGCGTGACAGCAGCAGTAGTCGAATTCGATACCCTGACCGATTCTGTTTGGACCACCACCAAGAATCATGATCTTTTTCTTGTTGTCTGTTGCCGGAGCCTTGTCCACATCATTGTATGTTGAATAGTAGTAGTTTGCGTTTTCTACGCCAGAAACTGGAACTGCAAGCCATCCTTCCTTTACGCCAAGTTCTGTTCTCTTCTTGCGGACATCCTTTTCGCGGATTCCGAGAATCTTTGCGATGTACTTGTCAGAGAAGCCTTCCTTCTTTGCCTGGATGAGAAGGTCGTCTGCTGGAAGCTGGCCTGGTGTCTGGAGCATCTTTTCTTCTGTTGCAACAAGTTCTGCCATTTCCTGGAGCCATTCTTTCTTTACGAATGTAATTTCGTTGAGCTTATCCAAAGAAACACCCTTGCGGATTGCTTCGTAAAGGATGAACCATCTTTCGCTTGAAGCTGTCTTGAGCATGTCGCAAAGTTCATCAGCAGACTTCTTGTTGAAGTCCTTTGCAAAACCGAGGCCTGCACGACCGTTTTCAAGACCGCGGATAGCCTTCTGGAATGTTTCCTTGAAAGTCTTACCGATGGCCATAACTTCACCAACGGCCTTCATCTGTGTTCCAAGTGAATCTTCTACGCCGCGGAACTTTTCAAATGCCCAGCGAGCAAACTTAAGAACAACATAGTCTCCGTCTGGAGCTCCACCTGCTGTGTACTTATCAAGAGTTCCATCACGCCAGTATGGGATTTCATCAAGAGTCATGCCTGAAGCAAGCTTTGCTGAAACGAGGGCGATAGGGAAACCTGTAGCCTTTGAAGCAAGGGCAGAAGAGCGGGATGTACGAGGGTTGATTTCGATGATTACAACTTCGCCTGTCTTTGGGTTATGTGCAAACTGAACGTTTGTTCCGCCGATAACGCCGATTGATTCAACGATCTTGAATGCGTCCTTTACGAGGCGGTCTTCAAGTTCCTTGTTGATTGTCATGAATGGGGCAGCGCAGAAAGAGTCACCTGTGTGAACGCCAACTGCATCGATGTTTTCAATTGTACAGATTGCAATCATCTGGTTCTTTGCGTCGCGAACAACTTCAACTTCAAGTTCTTCCCAACCAAGGATTGACTGTTCGATAAGGCACTGATGTGTAAGGGAAAGGTCGAGTCCGTTTGTAACGATTGTGCGGAGTTCTTCCATATTGTAGCAGAATCCACCGCCGGCACCACCCATTGTGTATGCAGGGCGAACAACGATTGGGAAACCGATTGTTGTTGCAATCTTTTCTGCTTCTTCCACTGTGTAACAGATGTCGGATGCAGGAGTCTTGATTCCAAGCTTCTGCATTGTTTCCTTAAAGATTTCACGGTCTTCACCGCGTTCGATGGCATCAAGGTTAACACCGATAACCTGTACTCCGTACTTTTCAAGTACGCCTGCCTTGTTGAGTTCCTGTGCAAGGTTAAGTCCTGTCTGTCCACCAAGGTTAGGAAGGAGTGCGTCTGGGCGTTCCTTTTCGATGATCTGAGTAAGGCGTTCAAGGTTAAGTGGTTCGATGTATGTTGCATCTGCCATAACAGGGTCTGTCATGATAGTTGCAGGGTTTGAGTTTACGAGAACGATTTTGTATCCCTGTTCACGGAGGGCCTTGCAAGCCTGTGTTCCGGAATAGTCGAATTCACATGCCTGACCGATAACGATTGGGCCTGAACCGATAATCAAAACTTTGTTGATGTCTGTGCGTTTTGCCATTTTTGTAACCCCTTAAAAAAAAAGCTGAACCCGCAAAAGCGAATTCAGCTAAAATTCAAAATAAAATAAAAAGAAGTGCCAGCAAGACAGTGGTTGTGTTTCTCAATATGCTTTCCTGTTGTTCCCTTCTTCATACTGGGATGATATTTTATAGAAAAGGGTGATTAAATTCAAGGCGTTTCAACGATTTTCTAAAGTTTTCAAGACAAAAAAAAGCAGGCACCCTAAAGTACCTGCCTTTGCTTTCAGTCAGCCTTAATTATTTTGCTGTGATGAGCCAAGTCTTTGTGTCAACCTTGAGGGTTGATTCAATGTTTGTTGCCTTGCCCATCTTAAGGATCTGCATAGATGTTTCCTTACCCTTTGATGCAAGATGAACTACACCGTAGAAGTAAGAGAGAAGGGCCTTTGGAGCCTGAGCTTCAAGTGTGTCTTCTGCATTTGTCGAGCTGATCCAGATCTTTGTCTTTGTTGCCTTTGCGTAGCTTGAAACAGCCTGAATGTCTGCTTCCTTACACTTTGAAAGGTCAACATCGTCGATAACTACACCGGCAACTGGAATGCCACCTGCCTTGAGGGCATTGAGTGTGTTTACAACCTTTTCAAGGCTGAAGTTGTCCTGGTTGAAGTTAAGGATTGTGCGGTTGCGTGAAATCTGTTCCTTTACATCTGCTGCGTTTGCAATTGTCTTTTTCTTTGCAATTTCATTGTAGATGTTGTCATAAGAATATTTTACGCTTTCGTTTGAATGCTGGTCAAATGATACGTGAACAAGCTGCTTTCCGTTAAGCAGTGTGTCCATACCAAACTGAACGAGTACTGGAGTTTTTCCGAGTCCTTTCTTTGCTGTGATAAGTCCGAGTTCGCCTGCCTTGAGTCCGCCGTTTGCTGCTGCATCGAATGCGCGGATAGGGCTGCGTTCAAAAAGTTCCTGCTTTGCCATAGTTGTATCCTCCTTTAGTAGCTAAAACTAAGCTTATATTTTTATTCTAACACACTATCGGCAAAAAGCAATAAAAAAGGGCACTTCCTGTTTTAGCAGAAAATGCCCTTTCGTTATCTTGAATTATTCAGGATAAATCAGACTGAATTAGTTTCCAGCCTTCTTTGATTCCTGGTACTTCTTGATGAGTTCGTCAGCAACGTTGTTTGGAACCTTGCCGTACTTTTCGAATTCCATTGTGAATTCTGCCTTACCCTGTGTTGAAGAGCGGAGAATTGTTGAGAATCCGAACATTTCTGAAAGTGGAACTTCAGCGTTAACTGTTGATGTTCCAAGTTCATCTGTAGAATCGATGATAACACCACGGCGCTGGTTGATGAGACCGAACATGTTACCCTGGAATTCTGTAGGACCAGCAAGCTGAACCTTCATGATTGGTTCGAGGATTGATGGCTTTGCCTTTGCATAACCTTCGCGGAAAGCACCGATAGCTGCTGTCTGGAATGCGATATCTGAAGAGTCAACTGGGTGGAACTGACCATCGTTAACTGTACAGCGAACGCCTACAACTGGAGCACCGATGAGGGAACCCTTTTCCATAGCGCGCTTGAATCCCTTGTCGCAAGATGGGATGTATTCGTTAGGAATAGCACCACCCTTGATTGCGTCTACGAATTCGTAGTCTTTTCCTTCTTCCTGGAATGGTTCCATGAATCCAGCAACACGACCGTACTGACCTGAACCACCAGTCTGCTTCTTGTGTGTGAAGTTGAAGTCTGCCTTCTGGGAGATAGATTCGCGGTATGCAACTTCTGGAGCTGCAACTGTTACTTCGCACTTGTATTCGCGCTTCATGCGTTCAACGTAAACGGCAAGGTGAAGTTCACCCATACCCTTGATGATTGTCTGGTTAGATTCTGGATCAACGTATGTCTGGAATGTTGGGTCTTCCTTTGTAAAGCGGTTGAGAGCCTTAGACATGTTAGCTGCAGCAGACTTGTCAACTGGTGTGATAGCCTGAGAGATAACTGGTTCTGGAACGAACATAGATGTCATGGCAATGTTGAGACCGCCACCACAGAATGTATCGCCTGATGCACAGTCAACACCGAAGAGGGCGATGATGTCACCTGGCATACCTTCGTTGATATCTTCCATCTGAGCAGAGTTCATGCGAACGAGACGTCCAACCTTGAACTTCTTGCGCTGGCGTACGTTGTAGAGTTCATCACCCTTACAAATCTTACCCTGGTAGATACGTGTGTATGTGAGCTGTCCGAACTGACCGTCATCGAGCTTGAATGCAAGAGCAACACATGGCTTGTCTTCAACGTTGAAGAGTTCAACCTGTTCTTCGTTCTTGTCGAGGTCGAGACCGTAGTTGTGAACTTCTGTTGGGTTAGGGAGGTAGTCAAGAACAGCGTCGAGAACTGGCTGAATACCCTTGTTCATGTGTGCTGAACCACAGAATACACCAACGAACTGTTCTGCAAGTGTTCCCTTGCGTACAGCTGCCTTGATCTTTTCTACTGGAACATTGTCATAGTCACCTTCGAGGAGGAGTTCCATGAGTTCATCATCAAAGTTAGAAACTGCATCGAGGAGTTCAACGCGCTTTTCCTTAGCCTGTTCAACGAGGTCAGCTGGGATTTCTGCAACGCGAACATCAACACCGTCGTTACCTTCGAAGTAGTAAGCCTTCATTGTTACGAGGTCAACAACACCCTGGAGCTTGTCTTCGAGACCGATTGGAAGTTCCATCATGTATGCATTGAGACCGAGCTTTTCGCGGATCTGTCCGCAAACGCGTACAGGATTAGCACCCTGGCGGTCACACTTGTTAACGAAAGCAATGCGTGGTACATGGTATCTCTTGAGCTGGCGGTCAACTGTGATAGACTGTGACTGAACACCTGCAACAGCACAAAGAATCATGATAGCACCGTCGAGAACGCGGAGTGAGCGTTCAACTTCAACTGTGAAGTCAACGTGACCCGGTGTGTCGATAAGGTTGATTGTTGTGTCCTTCCACTGAACCTGTGTTGCTGCTGACTGAATTGTGATACCGCGTTCGCGTTCCAATTCCATGTTATCCATTACAGCGCCGACACCGTCCTTACCCTTAACTTCGTGGATCTGGTGGATCTTGTTACAATAGAACAAAATGCGTTCTGAAGTTGTTGTCTTACCAGAGTCGATGTGTGCACTGATACCGATATTACGAACTTTAGTAATATCAAAAGCCATAGTGTATACCTCACCTAAAAAAAAGATTACTTAGTAAAAATATCGCCAACAATAGCAATAGTTCCGCGTATTTTAGTAAAAAAACGCAAAGTATTCAATAGTAAAACATGTAGATGGTATAAAAAAACAGGCTTCCATCGGGAACCCGCCAAGCCTGCTCGGGTTGGGCGATATGTTTAGTAATCAGGTATCTTCTTTTTTCACTTTGAATACTAGTAATCGACTGCCCAAAAGTCGCAGTTTGCCGTGAACAGAGGGGACAGACCCCTTGGATTTGGGGTAAAAAAAAGCCACAGGTATATCCGATGGCTGGTTTATTTGATTTCTTCTATATATTTATTCTTTTTCTTCCGGATGTGCCTGGAACCATTTGAACCAGGCTTCGTCAACCTTGTTGCACCACTGGGTCTTCATTTTCTTTGCCATGAAGGAATTTGTAAATCCGTTCTTGATGATCTTCTTGATGTCTTCCAATGTAAATCCAAGCTCGCTGTAGATGTTCCAGTATTCGTCAATGAGGGAGCACTTGAAGAAGGTAGGGTCGTCAGTGTTGATGGTGATGTTGCAGCCTGCATCGTAGAGTTTTTTTGCAGGGTGATTCTTCATGTCGCCCTTGAATTCCTGAAGGATGAAAATGTTGCTTGTAGGGCAAACTTCAAGAGGAATCTGCTTTTCTGCAAGCTCCTTCATGAATGCTTCGTCCTTGGCTGCCTGAATGCCGTGTCCAAGGCGTTCTGCGTGGCAAAGGTTGATGCTGTCCTTCATTGACCAGCTTTCAACTGATTCGCCGGCATGTGTTACTGTATGGAGGCCGTGTTCAACAGCCTTGTCAAAAACAGGTGCGTAGTCTTTTGCAGGGCCTTTTGATTCGTCACCGCCAAGACCGATGCCAAGGATTATTGGGTTTCTTGCTGCAATGACATAGTTAAGGTTGTTCATAGCGTTTTCCATTCCAAAGGAACGGCTTACATCGATAAGGCAGCGAACGGTCCTGTGGGAATTGGTGCTGATCCTCTTGATGCATTTTGAAATTGTATTGATGATTTCGTTGAACTGCCATCCCTTCTTGATGTGGGAAGTTGGGCTTATGAATGTTTCGCAGTAGACGATGTTGTTGTCGTTAAGGTACTGTTCGAAGTCATTGAACTGGATTTCAAGGTCCTGGACATTCTTGAAGTAGGACTGAATCTTGATGAAGGAGGTAAGGAATCCTCCAAGGTCATTGTAAGCGAAGAGGGAATTGAATTCCTCGTCGGTCATTTTTTCTCCGAAATTTCTTTCGTAGACTTTTTTTACGGTCTCGCGGCCGATGACAGCTTCTTCATGAACGTGAAGTTCTGCCTTTGGAATAAACTTTAATAAATCATAAAACACTTCTTTCTTCATAGTTTAATTGTATACCTATATATTTAAAATAACAGTACTTTAATTTGATTTTTTGTAAATATATCAAAAAGTTATATTAGAAAAAAAATTGGGTAAAACCCAATTTTTTTTCCTTGAAAGAACTGATTTGTCCGCAGTCCGCGTCCATTTTTGCTTCGCAAAAAAAAGGCATCTTGACTTGACCTTGTGAAAGTTGATTAAAAACACAATAAAATGTAGATTAAAAATATGTCTAAGAGAATCTATATTGGTAATTTAAGTTACACAACTACAGAAGAAAGGCTCACCGAACTGTTTTCTGAATTCGGTGAAGTTTTATCAGCCACAATCATTAAGGACAGGGATACTAGCCAGTCGAAGGGCTTTGGCTTTGTTGAACTTTCTGACGAAGCTGACAGCGACGGTGCCATTTCAAAGCTTGGCGGAAAGGAAGTTGATGGCCGTCGCGTAAGGGTAAACTACGCTGAAGAAAAAAGGGATGACCGCGGTGCAGGAAGAAATTTCAGCCGTGAACGCAATGACCGTGGCGACCGCAATTTCCGTGGTGGCAACCGTGACCGTAATTTCCGCAGGGGCCGTTCCGACGATGACCGCAATGATGGTCGTGGCCGTGGATCCTTCGGAAGGGAATACTAGGAATCATGGGATTCTTGCCGGGAGATTTTTCAACTTTCATCAGCCCTCAGTGCAACCGTGCCGAATTCATTCAGTCGTGGCTTAAAGCCCGCGGGGTGGATTCTGCAAGGATAGTCATTGAAGGAAAGAATCACATCCTGGTCCAGTTTGAATCCCGCTATTATAATCCCCGGTTCAGAATAAAGACCGTTGTTGCACACCATGACAGGGTTGATGGCAGTCCCGGTGCCAACGACAACAGTGCAGCCGTATGGCAGTTTATGAACTGGGCGGTTAGTTTAAGGAATTATCCTGATTTTCATAATGTCCGCATTTTTTTTACTGATGGAGAAGAATTAGGGCAGAATAATGGTGTTGCTGAGCAGGGGGCCTTTGGCATTGCCAGCACCTTTCAGCGTCTTGGCATAAAGGACGATGTGTTTGTCTTTGATGCCTGTGGCCGAGGTGATGTTCCTGTTCTTTCAAGGCTGAATCTTGGTCCCAAAACACCGGCCTCTTTCGTTAAGACTGCAAGTGACCTTTATGTAAGGTCGCTCCAAATCCTTAAGGCGGCAAGCCCGAACAAATGGATGACTTTGCCTGTTGCCTACAGCGACAATGCATCATTCCTTGCCTGCGGCATTCCGGCCGTTGCAATAACAATGCTTCCGTCTGAGGAAGCAAGCCTCTATGCAATGCAGATTTCCCAGAACAAAAGTCTTGAAGCAAATGTACTGAACAGGGAAAGTTCAGTGGAAAAAAATCAGGGAAGCAATCTGAAGGAACTTTTGCCACTGACCTGGAGGTTGTTCCATTCTGTAAAGGATAATGAGGAATCCCTGACTCCTGAAAGTTTCAGTGTTATGGAAAAACTGCTTAGGGTCCTTGCCTTTTCAAAAACTCCCGCATAAAAAAAAGCCCCGGGATTATGGGTACATATCACATCCCGGGGCATAATTTTTTTGATCCTGCTAGATATGGTCCTTCATGTTTGAAAGCTTGAAGGCAATGTTTTTCATTTCGTTTACAGTGTTTGTAATGGTCTTTGTAGACTGTGCAAAACTTTCGATTCCGGAACTGATCTGACGAAGGGTAATGACGATCTGGTTGAAGGAAGCGGTCTGCTGTTCAATTATGCCTGAAATTTCCGTGGCCTTTTCATTTGTTTCGTTTGAAGATTCCATGATGCCGCCGAACTGGGTTTCAAGTTGCCTTGAAATGTTAGCCTCTTCATGGATGAATTCCGTACTCTGCTCGGAAGAATAAATCAGTTCGCGGGAAGCGTTCTGAATGCTTTCAATATAGGACTGAATCTTCTGGATTGAATCCATGGTGTTGTTTGCAAGGCGGCGGATTTCGGTGGCAACGATGTGGAAGTTGCGTCCGTTCTTTCCGTTTGAAACGGCTTCAAGTTCAGCATTGAAGGCAATGATCTTTGTCTGGTCTGCAATGTCCTTGATGATTGTTACGATGTCGTCAATGTTGTCGATCTGAGCTGCAAGTTTTTTTATTCCGTCAATGACCCCCTGATTGGATTCACTGATGTTAGAAAGATGCTCGATGTTTTCTTTCAAAAGATAGAAGGCTTCCGAAACTTCATCCTTTGTCTTGTCTGTGCCGTCTGAAACTTCGGAAATTCTTGTGGCAACATTTTTTGAAAGGGCATTGGAGTCTTCCATGGTGCTCAAGATTTCCTTTACATCACCGCTCTGTTCCGAAGAGGATGTGGCGATTTTACCTGAAATGATGGAAAGGTCTTCAGTAGAATGAAGGACATCCTTACCGATGTCAGAGAACTGATCCATAAGGGTCTTGTAATGGGAAATTACTTTTCCAAGAAGATAGACATTGTACTGAATCTGGTCTGAAAGGGTAGTCTTGATTTCCGTGTTTGGGTTTCCCGTCTCAAGAAGTTCAATGGAAACTTCGCGAAGCTGCCTGTTGTTCTGAATCATGTAGCGGATGAAAAGAATGATGAGGGAACCGCAAAGGATAATCTGGAGAATGTTTGCGATTATGATTCTTGCAATCTGTTCTTTGGAACCCATGACAATTCCGTTTATCACCATGTATCCCTGCTTGAGAAGATAATACGAAAGAATGTTCGAGAAAACAATCGGTATGAAAAGGAAAATGATGCAGCGGGAAAGGATTGAAAGCCCATAGTAAGTTTTTTTCACGCCAAAAAAGTTCTTCCTTTCAAGGATCTCCGGGTCAATGCCGGCCTTAAGGATTCTTTCAATATATTTTTTTGATACTCGTTCAGTAAAATAGTAGATGATGATGGCCGTTGTATAGGAACCGAAAATACAGGCGATGTATGAAATGTTTGCCGTTTTACCGTCGAGTCCGATTCCAGGGAATTTATAGTAGATGTAGCAGAGGAAAGCTGTTGTTCCTAAAGCATAGAAGAAAGTTCTGATGGAAGAAAGGAAAGGGAACCTTACCATTTCAAGGAAAAGCCTTGTTTTGTCCTTAACGTCTTCCAGTGCATTTTCTTCAAAAAGGTTAATGTCTTTTTCCATTCCCTTGATGAAGAACTTGTGTACCACCGGAACGAAGATGAGCTGTGCCACACAATAGGTTGCAAGAGTCCAGCAGAAAGCCCAGAAAAGCTGGGAAGGACGGAGGGAAACATAGAATGCGGTGTAGCAGAATACAAAAATTGCACATGAGAACATTGTTGCAGTTTTGTACCAGTAGAGTTTAGCTGAAAAAGAAAATGACTTGTTGCTCATGTTTTATGCCTCCATTTCTTCGTTTTCTTCTGAGTGGTGGTCAGATATGCTTGCTGATTCAATAAGGTTAACATTTTCCTGCAGGTTTCTTGAGGTTTCAATGAGGGATCTGGTTGATTTAGAAAATCCCTGGACGCTTGTGCTGATCTGATGGAGTGTGTTTACAATCTGGTCAAAAGCCTTTGTCTGCTGTTCTACAAGATATTTGATTTCATTTGAAGAAGTTGAATTGTATCTTGCAGAATTATTGATATTGGTGAACTTGTTTTCAAGGCTTTCTGAAAGTTCAGTTTCCTTCCTGATCAGGTCTGTGCTTTCCTGAGAAGCCTTGATTAGCTGTTCGGATGATTTCTGGACAGCGCTGATTTTTGCCTTGATTTCCCTTGTGCTGTCCATTGTGCTGTTTGCAAGACGGCGGATTTCATTTGCAACATTCTTGAAGTTCTTGCTTTCCCCGATTTCAGTGGTTGCTTCAAGTTCGGCATTGAAGGCGATGATTTTTGTCTGGTCCGAGATGCTGTCAATGATATTTGCGATTTCCCAAATCTGATTGATCTTATTGTTCAGGTTCTTGATTCCCTGAATTGTAACTTCATTGGAATCTGCGATAGCTGAAATGGAAGAAAGGGATTTTGAAAGAAGTTCAGAGCCGGTGTTAACTTTTTCTACGGTCTGCTTTGCAATTTCAGTTACCTCAATGATTCTGTTTTCAATATTATGGGAAAGGTTGGTTGCATTTTCCATTGTGGAAACTATTTCCTTGATTCCCGTTGACTGTTCAACCGATGTGGATTCTGTCTCGTTTGCAATCCTCATCAAGTCTGAAGAGGATTCGGCGATTGTCTTTCCAAACTGTTCTGTCTGGAAAAGGATGCCCCTCAGCATTGAAATGATCTGGTTTGCAAGATAGTGGTTGAAAGAGAATTCATCGCAAATGTCAGTTTCAATCGGTGTGATTTTAGAAAAGTCAGTCGTGATTGTGCTGAGTACTTCCGTCATTCTTGTGTTCTTTGCATTGATGTCGTTGTAGAAGAAAATGATGGAAATAAACATGATGATGCTGTTGATGAGTATTGTGTTGAGCATGCGGCTTGTCTGCATGTCTCCGTTGGATATGATGGAAACTCCGTCGAACGGATAATAACCGGCAATGAGAACTGCACAGTTGATGATGCAGGTAAAGAGGCACGGGAGGGCAACGAAGATAAGTACTTTCATGTTGAAACGGATGCCGAAAAACTTCTTCTTCATGACATAGTCTTTTTCAATGCCTGCATTGATGATGTCAATTCCGATTCTGCTTACGATTTTCGAACAGAAGGTGTATGCAAAAATAGAAGTGAAGTAGGTTCCAAAAAGCGCTTCTATGATGAAAAGGCCAGTGATGTTAAGGGGCTGGTTAAGTCCTGCATAGAGGTAGTAGGCGATGATGCAGCTTCCAACAAAGAAATAAAAGAAAGTCATCAATGCAGTAAAGAAAGGATA
>JAUNCR010000043.1:5340-7714 GCA_030526505.1 Spirochaetales bacterium | reverse complement strand
TTCTTTCTGTTACCGTGCTTTTTGATGTGTAGAAACTTTTGATTCTTGTAGAAATCTTATGGTAGCACAGGTGGTCAGTTATGAGGGCAAGGCCAAACTGAAAGAAAAGAAGAATGCCTAAAAAGACTTTAAGTGCGTCAAGGAAAACTTCAATGGAGAAATTTGTAGAGAAAACGGAATATATAAATACGATTACGGCACCGCAAATATCTGGAAAAAAGCTTTTTACAGTTGCTTCATGTTCAAAACTTTTCATAGGGCATTACCTTCCTGTACATTTTCTTTTTTGTTGTATTTATTGTTAAGGGCAAGGATGTGTGAAGAACTTTGCCTGAGTTTGTCGATGGTTTCTGCAATGGAAGTTGAAGAATTCCCAAAGTTTCGGACACTCTTTGCAATCTGGGACAAGGTCTCCACAATCTGGTGGAATGCTTTTGTCTGCTCGTGGAGGGATTCCTTGATGTTTGTGGAACCTACCGAAGTTGTTTTTGCAGACTGCTTGATGTCTTCGAATTTGTCTCCAAGCTGAATGCAGATTTCGTTGCCTTCCTTTGTTTTCTTCATGCAGTAGTTTCCTGTCGCAATGATTTCCTCGCTGGCAAAGGCAATGTCCGTAATGTGACCGTGAATCTTTTTTGTGAGTTCAAGAATGTTGTTTGAAAGGTGCCTGATTTCTTCCGCAACATTGGTAAAGTCAACGCCATCTGCATTTATGTTGTTTGCTTCAAGTTCTGCATTGAAGGCAACTGTCTTTGTCTGTTCTGCAAATTTGTCGATGGAGTTTATGACATCGCGGATGCTGTGAATCTTTTCCGAAAGTTTCTTCAGGTTGTCTATTGTTATTCTGTTTGTATCGGTGATTTCCTTGATCTTGTCAAAATTTTCGTTCAGGTCGACGAAGGTCGTGTCAACGCTGCCCATTGTTTTTGAAGCAACTGTAATGACTTCGTTGAAGTTTGTATCAATCTTGTTTGAAAGATTGTCAACGCTCTGCATTGTTGCAAGAATTTCCTCAATGTTTGAAGACTGACGGATAACATTTTCCGTTGTCTGTGCGGAAATCTCGGAAAGCATCCTTGAAATTTCATCAATGTCCTTGTTTGTCTTTGTGTTGTTCCTGATGATGGAGTCAAAGAGAATGATTGTCCTGTTGATCAGGTGCATTGTGTATGAATCTTCAGAGAAAATGTTGACTTCAAAAAGATTGTTGTTGTCGATGTTCTTGTTGTTCAGCATTACCAGGGAATTCTGCATGAGCTTTGCGCTGTTGAGGATTCTTACATAATAGAAAAGGGCAAGAACGCAGGTGCTTATCGTATTTGCAATGGAAATCTTCAGTATGAACCACATGATTTCTGGTTTTGTGAAATTCATCTTGATGTACAGTCCAATCTGCTCAATCTGCGCTAAAGCACTCTGGTTGCCAGGATCCTGCGAGAAATTTATTGTCTGAGGGTGGAAGGTAAAGAATACGGCATGGAGCGAAACAAGGGATGTTCCTATGATTGGGAAAACAAGGTAAATGATGAAGTTTGCCCTCTGTGAAAGTCCAAAGAATTTCTTTTCTTTAAGTTCGATTCCCTGTGCTGCAATTTTTATTGCATAATTGCTGCATTTCTTTTCAAGAATATATATTGAAATCAATGTGAAAATGTAGGCAAGGGAAATGTACAGGTGAAAATAGAAAATGCTTACATGACTGTCGACTTTGAGAATGTAGTGGGAGCATAAGGCGTATATTCCACCTGTCATGATGAACATGAAACCAAGTTCAAACGCTTTTTTTATAGGGAAGGAACCCGTTGCTTCAAGAATGTCTGTCCTTTCCTTTGCTGTTAGTTCAGTGGATTCCCAGAAGGTAAAGCTGTTTGATAAAGGTTTAGTAACTAAGAAATGAAAGAGAATTTCTGTCATTCCGGTTCCGAGAAAAGTGATGAAAGAAATCCATGTTAACTGAATCCATGTATAGTTCATTGGAAGCTTTGTTACACTTGTGCAGTAAGTAACAATGATGGAATTTGTCAGCATAGTCAGCGGAAACATGGTAATCATTACCTGAGAGTCAAATGGGCATTTGTTGAATTCTTTTAAAAGTTTTTTCGTGAAATTCATTTTTTTCCTCCATTTGACATTTTGTTTGAATAGCCCAGTTCGGCAGCCGATTCGTTGAGGGCCTTGGTTTCCTGACTGATCCTCTGGCTGCTTTGGGAGAAGTTTTCAAAGCCCACATTAATTTCCGCAAGTATGGAATTGATCTGTTCAAAGGCACCCTGCTGGATGTCGGTAATGTCCACGACTTTTCTTAGGCTTTCTGCCGTGATGTCGCTGGAAAGGCATAGTTCCTTGAAGTTTGTTTCCAGCTTAAGGTAGAATT
>JAUNCR010000043.1:0-5330 GCA_030526505.1 Spirochaetales bacterium | reverse complement strand
TCGCTTCCTTCCCTTGTTTTCTGGGTTCCGGATTCACTTGAAATGATGAGGTTGTCGCAGGAATGGAGTATGTCGGTAACCTTCTGCTTGATTTCATAGTTTGAAGCTTTTATGGAGGCTGCAAGCCTTAAAATTTCGTTTGCAACAATGTGGAATTTTTCTCCCTGTTCGCCAACCATTGAAGCTTCAAGTTCTGCGTTGAAAGCGATGGTCTTTGTCCTTTCCGCAACGGCATCTATTGAATCGATTACTGCACAGATTGAATCAACCCTTTCGCTGAGTTCCTTGATGCCGTAAATCGTATCAAGGTTCGATTGGGTGATTTCGGACATCTTCTGTATTCCAGCCTTGAGCAGGTTAGAAGAAGTGTCCGCTGATATTTTTGTTGATGTAGCGGATTTCTGAATCATGTCGATGTCCGAAGAAATCTTCTTGTGCTGGTTCTTTGCATTTTCCATTGTTGCAAGACACTGCCTGATGGCTGCGGCTTCCGAAATTGAAGTCTCTGCCGTAATGTTTGCGTCTTTTGAAAGTTTTTGGGATGAGGTGAAAATGTCTTCACCTGCTGTAGCGGCTTCATAGGAAATTTCCCTCAGGTAGTTGATGAGTTCGTCTATGAGGAAAATGCTGTATGAAAGTTCATGGTTTAAGTCTGTAGGAAGGAAAAGGTTCTTCTTGTGGTCCGTAAGCTTTTCCAGAACTTCCGTAATGTTTTTAGTGTTAACCGTAAGGATCTTGTGGAGGTAATATCCAACTATAATGCTTATGGACGCATTGCAGAGGACTACGAAAATATAGTGCCTGTATGCAATGTCGTTCCTCCATCCCTCAAAAAGTGCAGCGTTAAGGATTGTGCACTGGGTTGCAGAGGAAATGAGGACTGGCAAAGTTGCAAAATATAAGATTCTTTTTCTTGTGCTTGTTCCGTAGAATTTGTCTTTGTGTATGGTGGCCTTGTTTATACCCTGCTCGATAAGGTGTTTTGCTATCCTGCAGCAGAGGGTTTCCGAATAGCAGAAGGCAGAAATGCCAGCTATGTATACTCCGCCAATGCAGCAAACCATTACATGAAGAAGAATGTTTATGGTTATGTGGAATTTTATCAGGAGGATAATTACAGGGGTTATGGAGGCTGCAAGTATTACAAGAATAACTTCCACGCTTATGGATTTTGGAAGCGAAAGTAAATCCTTGAGCAATACTGTTCTTGCTTCAGAATTAAGGAGTCCCTGTTCATTTTTTGAAAGCCTTTCGGAAATGTCTCTTGTAAGAAGTCTGTTTGTGTATGGTGCCACAAGGAACTGTGCAAGGATTGCGACAACTATTACTAAAAAAGTAAATGCCATCAGATCCCTTTTTGTCATCATTCTGATTATGTTGGAAGAGTAGAGTGTGTATACAAAGAAAAATGTTCCGCAAGCCAGGTTCTTGAAACGGCCTGTGTCCATCATTTCCAATTCGAAGCTTTTTTGTCTATTGATAAATTTTTCTTCCATATTTTGCAGCCTTTATTTAGTGGTGAGGGTTACTGCACCGTCCCAGTTCTGCGGGCGTGCCTTAATGAATTTCTTGCATCGATCAAGAAGAACAATTGTAGCCTTGTCTTTTGGTGCAAGAACTTTTGCAATCCTAAGGTAATCCTGTGCTCCGTTGAAATTACCTGCAAGGTACTGGTACAGCCCCTTGCTGAAGTTTTCGATGAAGTTGTCCGAATATTTGTCGTCGTTGTTATAGATTTCAAATATCTGAACCGGAATGGATTTACCCTTAACCTTTACATTGTCCAGGTAACGGAGATTGTAGTGCTCGTGCTTTGCAAGGTATCTTCCGTATTCGATGTCTGTTTCTGCATCCTCGATGTCCTTTTTTACGGCATCCGTAATGAGGATTGAAGTACCGTAGAGTTTTGTAAGATCCTGGATTCTCGAACTCAGGTTTACATCATCACCGATTACGGTGTATTCCTTCTTGTCTTCGCTGCCTATGGTGCCTGCTATCGGAAGTCCGTAGTGGATGCCGATGCCAACCCTGAATGGACAGTTGTCCGGAATCGTAAGGAAACTTGTGTCCATCTTTTCTATTTCGCGAATCATTTCTGCGGCCGCATTTGCCGCACGATAGCCGTTGTACTTGTAGCTTTCAGGTACGCCGAAGAGGGCCATGATTGCATCACCCATGAATTTGTCGATTGTTCCGCCGTGTTTCTTGATGATGTTTCCCATAAGCGAAAAATAACGGTTCAGGAAGGTAACGACCTTTTCCGGATCGTTTACTTCTGCAATTGCGGTGAATCCCCTTATGTCTGCCATAAGGATTGCAACTTTCCTCTGTTCTCCAATGGAAGAAGTTACTGAAGTGTCGCCTTCTACAATGCTTTCGATTACCTTCGGAGGCAAGAAGCGGCTGAATGCATTCCTGATTTTATGTTCCGTTGTAGTGCTCTTGTTGTAGGTGATGATTTTTTCAAAAACCGGCGAATAGATGTCCGTAAGAAAATCAAGCCTTTTCTGAATCATCGTGTTCATTGCACTGCTTGCCGTTGTTGCAACATGGATTGTGAAAGGATATTTTTTTGAGGAATCTACAGGAAAAATGTTGTAGTTCTTAAGCTTTTCTTTTTTCGGACTGAACTGTTCGATGACTGATTCCGAGTAGTTTGAATTTGCCCAATTGTAATCTGTCCTGGAACTGATTCTCTTTGTAAAGTCAGTCTGACAAATGGTCCTGAAGTCCTGGAAGTCATTCTTTACGATTGAATCGCTCCTGTCGTAGTATTCTGCAACCCTGTCTTCGTTGACGATGATTCCAAGTACATCATAGTTGTAGATGTTGCTTATGGATCTTGCCAGCTGGGAAAGAAGGTGTTCCAGATCCCATACATAGTTTTCCGTGTTGAAGGCTTCCCTGATCATGTAAAGTTCGGAAAGTTCTCCGCTGAAAGTAGTGGTGATGATCTGGATGATTTCTGCCTCATCTATTTCTTTTGACGGAGCAGGCGACTTGTTGTCGTATCGTGAAGAAATCTTTTCAATCAAAGTTGTAAGGGTGTTAAGGTTTTCCGAAGAAGGAACATAGAAGGCATCGCACTTTGCATTGTCTGCCCAGAACCTTTCGTCGTTTTCCTGTTCCGAAGAACTGATGATCACCGCAGTGTTTTTGAGTTCATCGATAGTTTTTACTATGTGAGTAAGGTTGTATCCGTTTATGCCTGGAAGCTCCGTGGAAACAATCAGGCAGTCTGGATGGTCACGGTAAAGTTTCTTTAGGGTTTCAATTCCATCCCTTGAGCTGTCAACTTCCCATCCTTCATCTTCAAGGAACGAGTTGAGGAGGTTGATGATTAATTCTGAGTCGTAGGCAATCAATACCTTTTTAGTTTTCATTCAGAAGCTCCTTTACCGTATCAAGAAGATTTCCACGCTGGAAGTCCGACTTTACGATGAATGCCTGTGCACCAAGGTTCATGAACTGTTTCTTTGAATACATGTCGTAGGCACCTGATACAACTATGACCGGAATGTTGGCAATGTTATCCATGCGCCTGATGTTGGAAAGAAGGGTCTTTCCGTCCATGCGAGGCATGCTGATGTCTGTCACTACCAGGTCAACGCTTCTTTTCCTGAGTTTTTCCAATGCATCGACACCGTCAATGGCTGTTTCTACCGCATAGCCGTCGGCTTCAAAGATAGCCTGCTCAATCTGCCTTGTTGTTGCCGAATCGTCGACAATGAGGACTATTCTTGTTTTCTTTATGTTTTTAGAAATGTATTTCTTTGTGTCGTATGAAACCAGTTCCCTCATCCTCTGCATGATGAACGGAATGTCGATGATAGGAATGATTGAATAGTTTTCATCGTACACGACGCCCTGGAGGGAAACTATTTTCTGAAGGCATTCCGGAAGCGGAGTGATGATGACATTTTCGTTCTGCTTGATTGAATCAACGACGATGGCCATTTTTGTTTCAAGGTATTCCACGATGATTACATTTGAGATTATCTTCTGCTGGCCTGTTCCCAAAATTGAAGAAAGGTAGTGGAGCGGAATTATCTTTCCGTGCAGGTTGATGAAGTGCTGGTTCTGCATGGTGATGATGTTTTCTCCGGTAGTCGTAATGACTTCGTGGATGTAATGGGATGGAATCATTACCTTTGTTGAACCGGACATTACGAAAAGTCCGCGCTGTGTTGCAAGGGTGAGCGGAATTGTAAGTTCAAAGGTTGTGCCCTTGTTTTCTTCCGTAGTGATGTGGATTTTTCCCTTGATTTTTTCCATTGCATTGCGCACCGCATCAAGGCCGATTCCTCGTCCTGAAATTTCAGTTGCGTGTTCGGAAGTTGTAAATCCAGGCATGAAAAGATACTGCTGCAAATCCTTGTCAGGCATTGCAAAAATTTCATCCCTGCGGCCCTGATTCATTTCGATGGCTTTTTCGCGGATTTTGTCGTATTTGATTCCGCTGCCGTCGTCATGAACCGTAATCAAAATCCTGTTGGATATCTGCGTTGCATGGATTGAGATGAGTCCCGTCCTGTCTTTTCCGAGTTTTTCTCTTGTCTCTTCGGATTCAATTCCGTGGTCAAGGCTGTTCCTTACAAGGTGAAGGAGGATTGTCCTAAGCTGTTCCAGAATCACCTTGTCCATCATGAAGCTTGTTGTAGGTATGTCTGTCCTGATGTTCTTTGACAGTGCCAGAGCTTCCTTTTCGATTTCTTTCTTAAGCGGAACAAGAACCATTTCAAGGGGAAGCATTCTGAGTGCGAAAATCTGGTGCTGCGTCTCAAAAATATTGTTTTCTGCAGACAGAAGCTCTTCGTGAAGCTGCCTTGGAATTTCGTATATTCGTTCCGCATTCCTGTCCGCAAGTCTTTTTTCAAGGGCTTCAATCTGGTGCTTGAGCCTGAACTGCTTTATGATCAGGTTGTCGTATTCCTGAATGATGCTGTTAATCCTGTCTATTTCGATTCTTACCGAACTGATTTTGTCAAAGGAACTTTGGGTTGTGAAATTCTGTTCCCATTCATCTGCGTCGGATTCATTGTCTTCGTCTTCGCCGGTCAGAGAAATTTTTTCCGGGTCAAAGAAAAATCCGGATGCCGCTTTGTCACAGGTTTCAAGGATGATGTCCGTAATCGCTTCCGAATATCCCTTTTCCGTGATTTCAGTCAGGATGTTTTCAAATGATTCCGTAATTCTGAAGGAAAGCCTGATTATGTTTGTGGAAAGTTCAACCCTTGATTCCAGGATTGCCTTGAAGACTGATTCAAGGCCGTGGGAAATCTGTTCCATCTGAAGGAAATCCATCATTCTTGAGGAACCCTTTATGGTAT
>JAUNCR010000147.1 GCA_030526505.1 Spirochaetales bacterium | reverse complement strand
AGCGTGTTATAATCATTGACGATGTCATGACTACAGGAATTACCGTAGAAAGTTGTGCAAAGGTCCTTAAATCCATCGGCATTGAAAAAGTGGATGTTTTGACCTTATTTATAGTGGACTAGACGCTTTTTATGGATTAAAATTATACTGTTAGTTATGCATTGACGATACTGCGGATATTTAAGGAGTTTGAAATGGCAGAAGAAGATACATCCTTTCAGCTTGTAACATTCCAGCTTGGTGATGAATTGTACGGCGTAGATATTATGGATGTTAAGGAAATCGTTAAGACACAGAATGTCCGCCCGATTCCAAATGCACCGTTCTATGTAGAAGGTATCATCAACCTTCGTGGCGAAGTTATTCCTATCATCAATCTTCACAAGCGTTTCTACCTCAAGAAGATGACTGTAGATGATGATTCCCTTACGGAAGACGAAGGCGGATTCATCATCCTTGATATCGAGGGCAACAAGATTGGAATCATCATTGATAGAATTGCCCGTGTTATTCCGGTGGATCGCGGAGAAATCAAGCCGCCTCCACAGATGCTCAGCGGTATCGGAACAGAATACATCCAGGGTGTTGTTCGCCAGGACAACAGCTACCTGATTATTCTTGATACCCGCAAGCTCTTCAGCGCAAAGGAACTCCAGAAGATTCTGGAACCGGATGCAGAATAACAATCGACTCATTTATCAACTCCCGGTGTGACAAACCGGGAAGTTTTCTTTATACTATATGACAGGGAAATTCTCCCGTAAAATATTCCCCTTAGATTTCACAAAGGAAAATTAAAAAATGATTCATACTTACAGTCCTACTATTCGCCGCAAAGAAATGGAAGCCGTTCTTACCTGTATGGTTGACGAAAAGATCGGTCCTGGTGACATGAATGTAAAGCTCATTCAGACTGCAAAAGAACTTATTGGTTTTGACGGTGCCGTTGCATTGCGCAGTCCTGCCATTGCCTTCGAATATATTTTCAAGGCCCTTGATTTTTCAAAGGAGGGCGCCGTAATTTTCAGTGCCCTTGCTCCTGCCTATCAGGTCCTTACTGTAGAAAAACTTGGCTATAAAACTCTCTTTGCAGATGTATCTGAAGAAACAGGTCTTGTAACTGTGGAATCAGTTCAGAACTGCATTAAGGAAGGCGGTCGTCTTCTTATCCTTAACGAATCCATGGGGGTCCTTCCAAACATCAAGGCTTTCCTTGAACTTGGTGTTCCTGTTGTAGAGGACATTTCGCAGTCTGCACTTTCAAGCTATCCTCTTGATGAAGAAGATGCTGCAAAGAAGCCTGCACCAAAACCTGCTGCCGGAGAAGAGCAGAAGGCAGAGGAAGAAGTTCTTGGAAGAAAAGCCGGCATGTACGGGGTTTATGCAATTCTTGGAATGGAAGAAAAGGACATAATTACTGCTGGTGGAGGAGCCCTTCTTATTGCTCCAAACAGAAAGGAATGGACAGTGCTCAAGCACATTGCAGAGGATGCTCCGTTTACAGATGCCATGACAGACATGAATGCTGCCCTTGCTTATGTTGAACTCAAGGAATTTGCCCGCAACGAAAAGACAAGGCAGGAACTTTTTACCCTGTATTCCCGTGCCGTGATGTCTGGCCGCCATAAGACTTATGTTCGTGCAGAAGGAAGGGGATCTACAATCTATTCATTCCCTCTGGTCTTGAATTCCGGATTCAAGGATGCAAAGGCATACGCACAGAAAAAGAACATTGAAATTCGCCAGGCTTATGAAGATTCAATCATGGCCCTTAGGCAGCAGGAAATATCAAAGAGCTGCATCTGCGCAAACTCCCTTTATTTAAGGTGTGCCGTGTTCCCATTGTATCCAAGGCTTGGTCAGAAGGATGCGGGTCAGATCGTAAAGGTTCTTTCTACAATGCTCTAATTTTTTAGGGATGATTTTATAAATGAAAAAGTGTCTTATTGTATCCAATTCATTCAAAGCTGACGCAGACCGTCTGGGAAAGGAGATATCTTCTTTTCTTGGAGAAAAGGGGATTACTGCTTCGGTATTTGCATACAATGGGAAGGATGCAGTTCATGAAAAGCCTCTTGAAGTAGATTTCACCGGTTATGATTTTGCCGTTACCCTTGGGGGAGACGGAACTGTTCTTTTTGCCGGCAGGGGATGTGCGCCACTTGGCATTCCCGTGTTTCCGGTAAACCTTGGTGAATTCGGTTTTCTTGCTTCCGTATCAAAGGACAGTTGGAAAGCCGAACTTGAAAAATTTCTTGAAGGCAAAATCTTCATCAGCGAAAGAAACCTGGTGAAATGCGAGGTTATGAGAAACGGTTCCACAGTATTTGCCTGTGCCGGACTCAATGACTGCGTGATTTCCTCCAGTCCTTCCACAAGGCTTGTTAACCTTAGCGTTGCATACAATCATGCTCTCCTTGGACCTTTCAAGGCAAACGGAATCATTGTTTCGACTCCTACAGGTTCAACCGCATATTCTGCTGCTGCCGGAGGTCCTATTGTTGAACCTTCTACTCCAGCCCTTGTCCTTACACCGGTAAGTTCCTTCAGTCTTTCTGCTCGTCCTCTTGTTTTTGGAAAGAACGGGGAGATTGTAATTACTGTTCTTGATTCCCGTGCAGATGTTGCATTGGAATGTGACGGACAGATTGGATTTAAGCTTCAGAAGGATGATGTGATTATTCTTGGCATTCCTGAATATACTGCAAGATTGATCGGTTCAACTCAGGAAAAGTTTTATGCTGCATTGCAAAGCAAGTTGAACTGGTCAGGAGGCCCTCGTGCTTGAAGAACTTGATATAAAGAATTTTGCCCTCATTGATTCTGCCCATGTTGATTTTACAAAGGGGTTTACTGTCCTCAGCGGTGAAACGGGTGCCGGTAAATCCATCCTCATCGGAAGCCTTGCATTCCTTCTTGGTGGAAAGGCCAGTGCAGAACAGATCAGGACCGGCATGCATGAAGCCCAGGTTTCAGGTTCCTTTTACCTTGAATCAAAGGAAGCTTTTGACTGGCTTGAAGAACACGGCATAGAAGCGGAAGACGACAGGGTTCTCTTGCGCCGCCTGATTCGCGATACGGGAAAATCTTCTGCATGGATTGGCGGTGTTCCAGTAACAAGGGCAGACCTTGCTTCCTTTGCAGATTTCCTTGTGGACATTCACGGCCAGCATGAACAGCAGTCTTTGATGAAGGTTGCCGACCACAGGCGCTATCTTGATATTT